>CAJWHU010000105.1 GCA_913041325.1 uncultured Fidelibacterota bacterium
TGATTCATCTATCGCATGAAATTGCAAAAATATCCTATGATGACAAAGATAATGTAAGTGACATTTTAGATAGGGTTGAAAGTTCCATATTTAAAATTACCCAAAACACTTTAAAAACAGGATTTAAGCAAATTAACCCAATCATGGTTGATGCTCTGGATGAATTAGAGGAGAAAAGAAAGAAAGGTAATGCAGTAACCGGTGTGCCGTCCGGTTTATTAGATTTAGATGATAAAACCTCCGGTTTTCAAAAAGGAGATTTAATTATTGTAGCAGGAAGACCAAGTATGGGTAAAACAGCATTAGCTCTTTCCATGATGCGAAATGCTGCAATTGATGGAGGAGCAGGAATTGGGATGTTTAGCCTCGAGATGGGTAGTGAACAATTAGCAATGAGACTTCTTTGTGCTGAAGCGAGGGTTAATATGCACTATGTTCGAACTGGCAAACTTCCTCAAAAACTATGGAAGAATCTCAGTATGGCAACTGGAGACTTGCAAACAGCACCTATATACATAGATGATACACCAGCAATAACAGTTAGAGAATTAAGGGCAAAAGCTAGGAGATTAAAATCAGAGAAAGATATTGATCTAATAGTTTTAGATTATTTACAGCTGATGCAAGGTCCCAGCAAAACTGAGAATAGGCAGCAAGAAATATCTGAGATATCGAGAAATCTTAAGGCTCTAGCAAAAGAATTAAATATACCAATCATAGCTCTTTCTCAACTCTCTAGAGCAGTTGAGCAAAGGAATGATAAGAGGCCAATTCTGTCTGATTTAAGGGAAAGCGGGGCAATAGAGCAAGATGCAGATATCGTAATATTTCTCTACAGACCGTGGGTGTATTCAAAAGAAGATGATGATGAGGGGAAAGCAGAATTAATTATAGCAAAACAAAGAAATGGTCCTATTGGTAACGTAGACTCCACATTTATATCTCAATATGCAAGGTTTGAAAATATATCCAAGGAAGAAATGCCTTTTTAATGAATAATCCTCTTATAAAATTTGCTCCAAAGGTTTTTGGGCAGTATCCAAAATCTTTCATTGATTTGGTAAGCAGTGTTTCATTACATCCCAAACAAAGTACAAAAGACACAAAAGAAATTATATGGAAAGCTTATGAGTTTGGTGAACGTTATCATGAAGGGCAAAAACGATTGTCTGGGAAGCCATACTTTTCTCATTGTATAGCTGTAGCAAAAACTCTCGCAACATGGAAAATGGATACCACTACGGTTATAGCAGGGTTGCTACATGATACGCTTGAAGATACAAACGCAACTTTAGAAGAAATCAATGCTAATTTTGGAAATGACTTAGGTCAACTCATACTAGGATTAACGAAAATAAGCGGAATCTCCTACTCATCAAGGAAAGAAAAACAAGCTGATAATTTTATGAAAATGCTCCTCTCTGTTGCTCAAGATCTAAGAGTAATAATAATTAAGTTTGCGGACAGAATACACAATATGGAAACAATACAGTACATGCCAAGAATTAAAAGACACCGAATTGCAATCGAAACAAGAGACATTTATGTTCCATTAGCACATCGATTGGGTATGTCTTCCGTGAAAGCACAATTGGAAGATCTAGTATTTCAAGTACTTAACCCAACAGGATATAAAGACATAGATTTACAGATAAAATCGACAAAAAAGCAAAGAGAGAAAGTTATAAATAAAGTTATAAAGCCCGTTGAAATTGAGCTAAGCAAATACAATATAAAACCTGAAATATATGGTAGAGCAAAGTCTTATGCCTCAATATATGGTAAGATGATGAAGAGAGATAAAAATTTCAGTGAGATTTACGATCTCTATGCAATTCGTGTATTGGTGGATAAAATTGAAGACTGCTATCTCGCACTTGGAATTATTCACAGCATATATAATCCAGTTCAAAATAGATTTAAAGACTTCATTGCAACACCAAAGTCTAATGGCTACCAGTCTGTTCATACCACTGTCGTTGGGGCAAGTGGGCAAAAAATTGAAATTCAAATTAGAACTAAGGAAATGGAGGAGACTGCAGAAATTGGAATAGCCGCTCACTGGAAATATAAAGGTAATAAGCAATCAGATATTGACAAAAATGTGAAATGGTTGAGGGAATTGTTAGAAATACTTCAAAATGAGTCAACCAATCCAAAAGAATTTATGGATCTATTGAAAATTGATTTATATAACGAGGAAATTTTTGTTTTTACTCCAGTTGGTGATTTAATCCAGCTTCCTGTAAAATCAACACCAGTAGATTTTGCCTTCCAAGTTCACACTCAGATTGGAATGCATTGTATGGGCGCAAAAATAAATCATGTAGTTGCTCCTTTGAATACTAGGCTTAAAAATGGGGATATGGTTGAAATAATCACTGGCAAAAAGCAGATGCCTAGTTACGGTTGGCAAAAGTTTATCGTTACTACTAAAGCCAGAAATGAGGTGAATCGCTTTCTCAAAAAAGTACATCATGAAGAAAGTATGAAACTAGGCGAGGAACTACTTACTAAGTCATTAAGAAGATTAAAGTTAAGCAAGAAGCTTAAAATGTTTCGCGAAAGTTACCAAAGTTTTGGTTTTTCTGATTCAAAGAGTCTCCTTGTGGCAATTGGCTCAGGTGAAATTACAGTTAGAGCAATGATCCAAAAATTATTTCCCCAGAAATCCGACATTAATGATAATAGCAATGAAGATAGAAGCTTTTTTAGGTTTGGAACTCGAAAAACTAGAGGGATAGAATTAGATGGAATTAATGACTTACTTGTAAATTTTGGAAAGTGCTGCAATCCAATACCAGGGGATGACTTAATTGGATTTGTGACAAGAGGTAGAGGTGTTACAGTTCACAGAAGTAGATGTAAAAGTTTGCCATTACTTAGCAATGAATCAGATAGGATAATCCCAATTGACTGGAGTGCGAAGCCAAAAGAGGTTTTCAATGTTTTACTTAAGGTAATTGGGGAAGATTATAAGGGTTGGCTCAAAGATATCTCAGAATGCATTTCGAAGCAAAACATTAATATTACTAGTGTTGACATTAAAGTTAACGATAGAATTGCAGAGGCTAGGTTTATGGTTCAAGTCAAAAGTAGCCGACAATTAAATCGATTGATTAAAAGGATGTTACAACTAAAAAACATTGATTCTGTAATTAGAGAGGGCCGTTAATGAAAATAAAAACCTATACTAAGAAAAGTATCGCAAGGGAATTAGCAGTCCGTCAAAACAGAAGCGTGCGATCATCTTCAAAAATAGTTGACGAATTTTTTGATATATTAAAAGATATCTTGATAGATGATCATCCTTTTGTGCGCTTGGAGGTGCGAAATTTTGGTGTTTTTGAATCAAAACCAACCAAAGCGAAGCCTCGAGCAAGAAACCCAAGAACTAACGAGGAGATTTATGTTCCTGCCCACAAGAAGACAAGATTTAAGCCTGGTAAAATAATAAAAAGCCATCTAAAAAAGCCAATATAAGTAATGGGCAGAGTTTTAGGTGTCGACTATGGAAGTAGCCGCGTTGGTCTTGCGCTGTCAGATCCTCAAAAAATAATTGCCTCACCATTACATACCCTAATCAACAATGGCAATGATCGCTTAAAAAAAAAACTTCTTGAGTTAATTAAGGAAAAAAATGTAGAATATATTGTTATCGGTCTGCCAATTGGATTAAAAGGTCAAGAGACAAGTCAAACAAAAATAGTAAGGGAATTTGCAGAAGAAATACGCAGCTTAGCTCTTCCTGTATATTTTCAAGATGAAAGACTCTCTTCACTTAGCGCGAAAAAATCATTGATTGAACAAAATGTAAAAACAGGACACAATAAAAGTTTTATTGACTCCACTGCTGCTGCAATTTTTTTACAACAGTTCTTGGACTCAAAATTGTGATTAAATTTACGTTTTTATACCGAGCTCAATTTCTAAAATTTGGATTAATTTCGGGAGTGCTAGTTGGTTTGTCCTACTGTTTTACGTTTTTGGGACCATTAGCTTATGTTGGTTTTATACCTCTTTTCCATTCTTGGATGAAAAGTAAACCCAAGCAAAACATGTTATCTGGGTATATTTTTGGATTAGCTTACAATTTAATATCAAATTATTGGATAGCTTCTAATTCAGGTGCGCCAAAAGAGATAGCACTATTATCACTAATATTGGCTGTTTTATATCTGTCAACCTTTTGGGCATTCGCGGGATTTATAGTTGGTTACTATAACAGTAAGCAAAATGTTTTTATCATGCTTCCGTTTTTGCTTGTTTGTCTTGAATGGGTTAGAAGCTTTGGTCCTCTAGGTTTTGCTTGGGGAAATATTTCTTTAACCCAAATATTTTTTCTTCCGCTATTGCAGCATATTGACATTGGTGGAACCTATATTGTTACATTTTGGATAGTCTCTATAAACACATTGATTTATGTTCATTTTTTCATCAAGAAACTTACTGTTAAAAAACAAACTTTCGTATTTTGTCTCGTTATACTTTACATTTTATCAGGTTGGTGGAAAATGAATTCATATGAACCTATTAACTACTCCAATACTATTAACGTAGCTATTATTCAACCAAATATTGATCCCAATAAAAAGTGGAACAAAATTAGCAGGAAACGAACTCATCAAGTTATGGATTCACTTCACAGTGAAGCTATAAAATTAAACCCTGACATAATTTTATTCCCTGAAACAGCTCTGCCAACCTATATAAGGCTAAACAAAAAGGTTAGAGACTTATTGCAAAATAGAGTTGATAGCTCCAGGATACCAATTCTAATAGGCACTGTGGATAGACGTTTTAGCCCAGAAGGGGGCAAAAACTTTTTTAATAGTTCAATCTATTTTCAGCCAGGAAAGAATATTTCGGTATATGATAAAATTCACCTTGTACCATTTGCAGAATATGATTTAGTGCCTGAAGTTTTACACCCTCTTATTAACTTAAATATTAATATCGATAGAGGTGTTTTTAGGGGTGGAAATGAGTATAAAATATTTAATTTAGATAGTATAAAATTTTCTGGATTGATATGTTACGAGTCAAGCTTTCCACGTTACGCTAGAAAATTAAGTAATATGGGAGCGAATTTTCTTATGATCCAAGCAAATGATGGTTGGCTGGGCAAATCAAGAGGACCATATCAGCACTTTAACCACTCCATTTTAAGAGCGATAGAAAATAGAATAGCGATAGCTAGATCTAGCAATACTGGTATCTCTGGTGTTTTATTACCAAACGGAAAAGTGGCAAGGAAAATTGCTTTGAATGAAAAATCAGTTTTTAACTACAATATTCCATTTGATAAAAGTAGAAGTTTCTACTCATGTTTTGGTGATGTTTTTGCTACTATTTGTTTTATAATATTTTTATTTATAGGTCCTGTAGCCTCATGCGTAAAATTATAA
>CAJWHU010000106.1 GCA_913041325.1 uncultured Fidelibacterota bacterium
TGATTTCATTTAAATCTGAAAAGCATTTCATTTCATCAATTTTATTATAGTTAGGGTTTACTGGATAGATATTATAACCTTGTTCTTTGAGATAAAATCCGATTTGGTAGCTTGGCCTGTTAGTATTAGCGCTCATTCCAACCACAGCAATTTTGTTTAAAGAAAAAATTGAATTGAAAAGTATTTTTTCATTCATCGTTTGAACATATTTTTTAATATGTAGCTTACAATCTTTGGATTTTCTTTAATTCTGCGAATTGAATATTCAAACCATTCAGGCCCGTATGGCACATATATTCTTACGTTATATCCCTTATTTTTTAGTTCATTAAGTTTTTCTTTGATTGGCACACCATGCAAGGCTTGAAATTCAAATTTACTTTTATCAATTTTGTTAAGCTGAACAAAGTCTTCGATACTGTTGATAAGCTCTAAATCATGAGTTGCTAAGCACGCATATCCTTTTCCTTTGAGTAGGTATTTTGAAAGTTCTAAAAAATTTTTATTTATATCAATTTTGCTTTGAAAGGATATGTCCTTTGGTTCGTTGTATATACCTTTGCATATCCTAAGATTCAGCTTATTTGAATCAAGAGCTTTTAGGTCATTTAGGCTTCGAAAAAGATAGGCTTGAATGACAGTTCCAACCCCATCAAAAATCTCCAATGATTCTTTATATATTCTCAATATTTCAGAAGTATATGGAGAATTTTCCATATCTATGGTGATACCCACGCGGTTTTCTTTCCCGACTTCAATTAGTTTTGAAAAATTTTTCTGTGCAATTTTTGATTTAATACCAAGACCAAGATGAGTTAGCTTAACTGAGATTGTGCTATCCATTTGTTCTTTTGCTATCGTCTCGACTAATTCGGAATAGCTTTTTAAAACTTCGCTCGCTTGCTTCTCATCTTCAACAAATTCACCTAGTATGTCAACAGTAGACTTATACCCTTGTTGATTTAGGCTTTTAATAGTTTTAGTAACTTCAACAATATTCTCACCTGCAACATAAGGATTTGCAAACGGTTTAACCATCCATTTTGGAAAATAGGGCATAATTGCGGCGATAGAAGTGTTAATTAATGACATTATAAAACAATTTTGTTATTTAAAATATTACAAAAAAATTATGTGTGATTTTCTTTAAAAAATTTAATAATTATCTAGAAGTTTACCTTGACCATGCTTTGATTAATAAGCTAAATTAATATTCTAAATTTTAAATAAAATATAAGATTTATGTATCGCGACTTCGGAACAATATTGTTTTTAGTTTTTATGGGTATAGTTCTCATTTATGCCCCATTAGTTATTCAAAAATTACTTGCCCCTAATGACCCTAATGCAGATAAGTTGGCAACCTACGAATGCGGCGAAGAGTCTGAGGGTTCAGCTTGGGTTCAATTTAACATCAGGTTTTATGTCGTTGCTCTTATTTTTCTCATTTTCGATGTAGAAGTTGTTTTCTTGTTCCCATGGGCTGTTGTATTTAATGAGCTTGGCTTATTGGCTTTTGTAGAGATGGGTATATTTTTGCTCATATTGATGCTTGGACTTGCATATGTTTGGAGAAGATCGGACCTAGATTGGGTAAAATATAATGTTAAGTACGGTCGTGGTAGATATTCAAATTTGTACAAAAAATCGCAAACAATAAAGGGCTCATAAATGGGAGTACTTGAAAATAAATTTAATGATAATATTGTCGTAGGTTCTCTTGATAAATTTTTAAGCTGGTCTAGATCTACATCTCCGTGGTTTTTCCAATTCGGGTTGGCATGTTGCGCTATTGAGATGATGGCTACAGCCGCAGCTCGTCATGATCTTGAAAGAATTGGGATGATGCCTCGATCATCACCCAGACAAGCGGATGTAATGATTGTTGCTGGAACTGTTACTATGAAAATGGCCCTGCGAGTAAAAAAGCTTTACGAACAAATGGCTAATCCAAAATATGTTATTTCTATGGGTAGTTGCGCTACTAGTGGTGGACCCTATTGGCAACATGGATATCATGTTCTTAAGGGAGTTGATCTTGTTGTTCCAGTTGATGTTTATGTCCCTGGTTGTCCACCAAGACCTGAAGCACTCATTGAAGGCTTATTAAAGCTCCAGCAGCTTATTTCTGATGAAAGACCCCTCACACGTAAACTTGCATGAATCATTCTGAGATACAATCTTTAATTGAGGAGAAATTTCCTAATTCATTAATTGCTAATGAAAATTTACAAGGTAATCAAATAGAGATAGACGGACAATTTTGGAAAGACATAGCAACGTTTCTTAAAAATGATCCAAAATTATTATTTGATCAATTAGAGTGTATCACAGGAATTGATACAGGCGATGATGGTCCTTTGCAATCTCGATACAATCTCCACTCTATGGAGCTAAGGCATAAAATAGAGGTTATAATTTCACTTGATCGCGATAATCCCTCAGTAGAGTCCATAGAGCAAATTTGGAGGATTGGCGATTGGTTTGAAAGAGAAACTTACGATATGTTTGGAATTGTATATGAAGGCCACCGTGACTTAAGAAGAATTCTATGCCCTGATGATTGGGAAGGTTGGCCACTTAGAAAAGATTATGAACTTCAAGAGACCTATCATGGAATAATGGTTCCAAAAGTTAAAGAGGAGGAAGGATGGGAGTAATACAAGGCGATCAAATGGTCTTAAATATAGGCCCTCAACATCCCAGTACACATGGAGTTCTGAGACTAGAAGTTATGACGGATGGTGAGATCGTCTCTAAAATAACTCCACATCTTGGCTATCTGCACAGGTGTTTTGAAAAGCATTCAGAAAATGTAACCTATGAACAAGTCATTCCCTATACTGATAGGTGTGACTACCTTGCTTCTATGAATAGCAATTTTGGTTATGTTGTTGCGATGGAAGAATTGATGGATATTAAGGTTTGTGAGCGAGTTGAATATGTAAGAGTAATCATGGCAGAGCTAAATAGAATCGCAAGTCACCTTTTAGGTGTTGGCGCATATGGTTTAGATGTAGGTGCTTTTACCCCTTTTGTTCACATGTTAAGGGACAGGGAAAGAATTCTTGATATCTTTGAATATACTTGTGGTGCCAGATTACTTTATAATTACATGTGGGTTGGTGGCGTTTCGCATGACCTTCCAAAAGACTTTAAAAAGATATGCTTCAAATTTTTAGATTATTTTGAGCCCAAAATTGATGAGTACAATCAACTCCTCACTTATAATAAAATATTTGTTGAAAGAACAGCCGATGTAGGAGTGCTACCTGCAGATGTCGCTATTAGCTACGGGGTATCAGGAACCAATCTAAGAGCCTCAGGTGTGAAGTGGGATGTGAGAAAAGAAGAGCCATATTCTATTTACGACAGGTTTGATTTTGATATTCCTATCGGTGAAGCAAAATTCGGTACACTAGGTGATTGCTTTGATAGATATTGGGTTAGAATATTAGAGATGAAAGAATCAATTAAAATAGTTCGTCAAGCACTTAAGGAAATTCCTGAAGGTGATATATTTGAAACTATGCCAAAAAAGATTCGCCCCCCTAAAGGATCTATTTACCGAAGGACCGAAAGTCCGAGAGGCGATTTAGGTTATTACATAGAAAGCGATGGATCACCTGTTCCTACTAGAGTTAAGATGAGATCTCCAGCATTTACAGCGCTGTCCTGCTTAGATGAGATTTCACAAGGTTGGATGATGTCTGATGTTTTGTGTATTCTTGGCAGCTTAGATATTGTTTTAGGAGAGATTGACAGATGACAATTGATTTTATTATAAATCAATTTACTGAGATCATTGGAAATTTTCCTGTTGCCGCTTTTTTAGTTGCCTGTGCATCAGTAGGTGGCTTGCTTTTTGTTTTGATGGCTCTCAATGCGATGGTAGCAGTATATGTAGAAAGAAAAGTCTCTGCATTTATGATGGATAGATTGGGACCAATGGGTCAAGGGCCTGGTCTTCACGCAGGAAAGTGGGGAATTCTGCAGACTTTTGCGGATGCGATTAAATTGCTTATTAAAGAGGACACCATACCTAAGTCAGCCGATCAAATACTTTTTAAAGTTGCACCTTTCATTATTTTTATTGGCGCTATAATTGGTCTCTCTGCGTTACCATTTAGTTCGTCGATACAAGCCGTTGACTTAAATGTAGGTGTATTTTATATCATTGCTGTAGGCTCTATTGGTGTAATTGGAATTGTAATGGCTGGATGGGCATCTAATAACAAATGGTCATTGTATGGCGCAATGCGTTCAGCAGCTCAAATTATTAGCTACGAAATTCCTGCAGGTTTATCGATCATAGTGCCTATCATGATGTCTGGCACTATGAATCTTCAAAACCTTATTGAGTATCAAAGCGGGTCTATCTTTGGAATTTTTCCTAACTGGATCATGTTCCAAAACCCCTTTGCTTTTTTAGCTTTTTTTATTTTTTTTATCAGTGCAGTTGCCGAAACAAATAGAACGCCCTTTGATATCCCTGAAGCAGAATCAGAGCTTGTTGCAGGTTGGATGACAGAATATTCAGGCTTTCGTTGGGCAGTCTTTTTCTTAAGTGAGTATGCTAACATGTTTGTTGTAAGCGGTTTAGCTGTTGCAGGTTTTATGGGAGGGTGGTTAAGCCCGATTCCTGGATTTCTTAACTCTCCCGTGCTTGGACTTTTTTGGTTCTTTGGAAAAGTGTCGTTTTTGATTTTCGTTATGATGTGGTTTAGATGGACTTTTCCTCGGTTAAGAGTAGACCAGCTGATGTATGTCTGCTGGAAAGTTTTTATACCTATTGCCATGTTAAACATCTTTGGCGTAGGAATTTGGAAATTAATTTTTGGGTAAAAATATGTCTAAATACTTTACAAATATATATGATACAGTTAACACATTATGGACTGGGATGAGAATTACATTTCGCCATATGATGAACATTAAAAAAGATAATGTCACTTTGCAATATCCTGAAGAAAGATGGCCAAGACCGGAAAGAGATATAGGGTTTGAATTAGAGGATTATAACGTTATTAGAACTCGCTTGCACGTTGATATAGATGATTGTATTGGGTGTTTTCGTTGTGAAAAAGCCTGCCCTGTAGATTGTATAAAGATAGATACCATAAAAGCAGGAAGAGGAGAAGATATCCCTGAGGTCGCACACACTGGTGAAACATCGAATGGCACTAAGAAAGGTTTTGTTGTAAGTAGATTCACGATCGATATGTCTGAGTGTTGTTACTGCAACCTTTGCACTTATCCATGTCCTGAAGAATGCATTTTTATGGTCGGAGGTCCGCATAGCTCAAAACATCCAATTGATTATGAGTTTTC
>CAJWHU010000107.1 GCA_913041325.1 uncultured Fidelibacterota bacterium
ATCCCGTGGGGAGAGTTGTACACTTCCTTACAGCAGGGTGTCGTGGACGGCGCAGAGAATAATCCGCCAAGTTTCTATTTATCTAAACACTATGAAGTATGCAAATTTTTAAGCTTAGATGAGCACACATCAATTCCAGATGTATTAATTATGAGTACTTTTGTTTGGAATAGTCTTAACAAGGTCGAGAAAAATTGGCTTCAAACATCTATTGATGAGTCGGTGGATTATCAAAGAAATTTATGGAAGATTGCAACCCAAAAAGCGTTAAAAAACATTCAAGATGCAGGAGTTACGGTAATTTATCCCGATAAAAATTCTTTCCAAAAGTTAGTTCAAAGCATGTATGAGAATTATAGAGATGAACCCTTTTATAGACTAATCAAACAAATAAGAGAGATGGCGATCTAATTAGATGGCTACAAGTTTTACAAGAATTCTCACGTACTTTTTAACATTTTTGATGGGTTCCATGGTGCTAGCAGTCACATGGCAAATTTTTACAAGATTTATTTTAAATGACCCCAGTATTTATTCGGAGGAAATCGCAGGGTTTTTATTAATATGGATAGGAATGCTTGGTTCCACATTTGCTTTACACAAAAAGTCACATATTGGAATTGATATTTTAACTAAGAATCTCAAAGGATCTCAAAAAGTTTTGTCAGAGTCTATAATAAGCTGCATAGTAATTTTATTCGCATTAACTGTCTTAGTCATTGGTGGCTCTCGATTGGTTTATATTACCTTTACTCTTAACCAAATTTCACCAGCATTGGGAATTAAAATGGCATACATTTATTTAGTTGTGCCTATATCAGGATTAATTATGATAGCCTATTCAATTGACTTTATAAAAGATTCACTAGAATAGAGTTCATTTTAGATATGGAATTATCGATAATAATACTCCTTGCAACTTTTATCTTCTTTTTAGCAATTAATGTACCTATCGCTCTTGCTATTGGGCTATCAACAGCGTTGAGCATGATAATCACAGTTCCAATTATTCCGGCATTAACAACCATTGCTCAGCAGATGGCGACTGGAATCAATAGTTTTGCGTTATTAGCAATTCCATTTTTCATTCTTTCAGGTTACATAATGGCTCAGGGCGGCATCGCTAAAAGACTGATAAACTTTGCTAAGGTGATTGTATCTTCCCTTCCGGGAGGTTTAGCCTACGTCAATATCATTGCCTGTATGTTTTTTGGTGCAATCTCAGGATCTGCAGCAGCTGCAACGTCAGCTGTTGGCGGGGTAATGATCCCATCAATGAACAAAGAAGGTTTTGATAGGAATTTTAATACTGCTCTTACTGTTACAGCTTCAACTACAGGATTATTAATTCCACCGAGCAATATCTTAATTATTTATTCTCTAGCTAGCGGTGGAGTATCTATTTCAGCTTTATTCATTGCAGGTTATATACCTGGCTTATTAATTGGACTTAGTTTAATAATAGTTGCTGGGATTATGACAAAGATTTATCGATATCCTAGTGGCAAAAGATATGGTTTGAAAGAAACACTTAACAAATCGTTTGATGCCATACCTAGTTTGATGCTTATTTATGTTGTCATTGGCGGTATAATCAAAGGAGTTTTTACTGCTACTGAAGCAAGTGCAGTGGCAGTCGTATATTCTCTATTTTTAGCTTTTGTTTATAAAGAAATAAAAGCTTCTGATATCCCCAATATATTGATCAAAACAGTTGAAACAACATCTATTGTTATGTTACTTATTGGCACCTCTAAAGCAATGTCTTGGTACCTTTCATACCTCAATATTCCTCAAGATATCAGTACATATTTAATTAATTTAACCGACAACGTATTTTTGTTGCTTCTAGTGATTAATGTCTTGCTCCTGGTTGTTGGTACTTTTATGGATATGACTCCAGCGGTGTTAATTTTTACGCCAATATTACTACCCGTTGTAGTTGGTTTAGGAATTGATCCTCTACATTTTGGTATTATCATGATATTAAACCTATGTATTGGCTTATGTACACCTCCAGTTGGAAGTGTTCTATTTTTAGGATGTGGGATAGGGAAAACTTCGATTGATCAACTAATTAAGCCCTTACTACCGCTATATTTAGCGATGATTGCAGTTTTACTTTTGATAACTTATTTTCCTCAAATTAGTTTATTTCTACCTTCATATTTAGGTTACTAATTAAAAATGTTAAAAGGAATTGATTTTCAACAATGGGAATTAGAATATGAAAAAAATACTTAATAAATATTCATTTGGTGTTGGTGACAGATTTGCGCATCAGGCAAAGCCACAACTAAAAGCCATGATCAAAGCAAAAGAGGCTGGTTGTGCTATAACACCAGTATGGAATAAATCTTACCGGGAGCATGAAATCATTGGAAGCAAATCTTTCACCACAAGATCAGCGGTTGATAAGGCGGTTGCAGATTTAAATTGGGATGAACCATATTTTTTAGATGCTGACCATATAAATCTTAAGAATGTGGACTTTTTCATTAACACATGTGATTTTTACACTATCGATGTAGCTGATTATATAGGGCGTTCAATAGATGGTAAAAAACAGAAAATCTTTTATGAAAAAAATAAGAATTTTATTGGGCAGCTAGAATTTCCAGGAATTGATTCAATCGAGGTAACGCCAGATCTAATTCAAGCTGTAGCAGAGAAATATTTATATGCAATATACGAGGCTAAAAAGATTTATGATTATATAAGATCAAAATTAGGAGAAGGAGGTTTTGTTGTAGAAATCTCTATGGATGAAACCGATAAGCCCCAAACCCCTGATGAGTTGTTTTTTATTTTAGCTGGTATTTCTGAACTAAATATCCCAATAAATACCATTGCCCCAAAATTTAGTGGTAGCTTTAATAAGGGTGTAGAATACATAGGAGATGTATCATTGTTTAAAAAAGAATTTGAACAGGACATTGCGGTTATTGAGCTAGCAAAAAAGGAATTCGGGCTAAATCCAGATTTAAAATTAAGTGTACATTCAGGCAGTGATAAATTTTCTATTTACCCTTTGATGAATGAAGTTATCACAAAATCTGGAGCAGGGCTGCATCTGAAAACAGCAGGAACTAGTTGGTTAGAGGAGCTCATCGGGTTAGCGGAGTCTGAGGGTGATGGCTTGGGAATAGCAAAACATGTATACTCTGAGTCGTATAAATATTATGATCAATTATGCTCGCCTTATTTAAGTGTCATTGATATCGATAAGGAAAAACTACCGACTCCTGATGAGGTAAACAGATGGGATGGTGAAACATTTTCACAAACGCTTAGGCATGACCAAGATCACCCATTATACAACTTAAATTTTAGACAACTGCTTCATGTTGGTTATAAAATTGCATCAAAATTAGAAAATAAATATCTGGAGGCATTGGTGGCAAATGAAGCAGTTATATCAAAAAATGTTACTGAAAATATTTTCCATCGCCACATTGAACCTTTATTTCTTGGCAGATAATTCTCTAAAAGTGGACTAAAGTATTTTGATAGATAAATTATTCAATCTCAAGAAAAAAGTCGTGGTGATAACGGGTGCAAGTGGCTCTATTGGAGGGGAGATATCTGCGTCCCTTGCTGAAATTGGTTGTAGCGTAGTATTGCTCTACAATAAAAACCAACCTGAGGAATCTGTGATGAAAAGGATTAAAGCCTCGCAATCTGATTATGCAATGTACATGTGTGATGTGACAAGTGAGGAAGGATTAAAGAGTTCAAAAGACTCAATAATTAAAGAATTTGGTCATATTGATGGCTTAATTAATTGTGCTGGCGGCAATCACCCAAGGGCAACAACATCGCCGGAAAATAGTTTTTTTGAAATATCGAATGACTCTTTTGAGTGGGTAACGAAGTTAAACTTAATGGGGACTGTATTACCATGCCAAACTTTTGGTGAAGAGTTCTCTAAAAATAAAAAAGGTAATATTATCAATATAAGCTCTATGGCTGCTATTCGGCCTTTAACAAAAATTCCTGCATACTCCTCCTCAAAAGCTGCAATAAATAGTTTCACAAGATGGCTATCAGTTTACATGGCAACAGAATACTCGAATGACATAAGAGTTAATGCAATAGCACCGGGGTTTTTTATTGGTAAACAGAACAGGTTTTTATTAATTGATAAAGATACTGGCAATTATACTGAAAGAGGTAAATCAATCATCGAACATACCCCAATGGGTAAGTTTGGAGAGCCCAAACAATTAGTTAGCACTGTTATCTGGTTATTGTCTGATTACTCTGATTTTGTTACTGGTGTGCTCATTCCTGTTGACGGTGGTTTTGATGCGTTCGGTGGAGTTTAAGCTGATTAATTAACAATTATTGCTATGAAAGAAACATTAAGATGGTTTGGCCCTAATGACAGCGTTAGTTTGAAAAATATTTCTCAATCTGGAGCTACTGGAGTTGTGACTAGTCTTGATCATATCAAAACAGGTTCTATTTGGACATTAGATGAAATCGAAGATAGAAAAAAAATGATAGAGTCTTTTGGTTTAAAATGGAGTGTTGTTGAGAGTATTCCAGTCCATAATGACATAAAAACTATGTCTGGCAATTGCGAACAGTATGTAGAGAATTATAAAAAATCTGTAGAAAATGTTGGCAAATCTGGTATTAACCTTGTGTGTTATAATTTTATGGCTGTCTTAGATTGGACCAGAACAAATTTAAAGTACGAACTACCTAATAATTCGCTTGCTCTGCGGTTTGATATGTGTGATTTTGCTGTGTATGATATATATATCCTGGAAAGAGAAAATGCTTTAAAGGATTATGACGAAGATCTGAACCATGAAGCTGAACAACGTTATAAACAACTCTCAAAACAAGATATCCAAGTTCTTGAAGAAAACATAATTGCGGGTCTTCCTGGTGGAGAGGGTTCATACTCAAGGCATCAAATTTTAAAAGAAATACATAACTTCACGCGGCAAGGACAAGAGGGCTATAGACAAAACCTTTTCAAGTTTCTCAAAGAAATAATCCCCGTAGCTGAGGTTTCAGATGTTAAAATGTGTATTCATCCTGATGATCCACCATTTTCTCTTTTCGGATTACCCAGAGTCGTTTCTAACGCTAACGATGTGAGACAATTATTGAATGCATACCCTAGCACAAACAATGGGCTTACCATGTGCGTAGGCTCCTTTGGTTCTACAGTACAGAATAACGTTTCGCAATTGATCAAAGAGTTCAAATCTCATATACATTTTGCGCATTTGAGGAATGTAATTAAAGAGCCTAATGGTTCTTTTTTTGAATCTGATCAC
>CAJWHU010000108.1 GCA_913041325.1 uncultured Fidelibacterota bacterium
TAAAGACTGGGCAGAAAGAGGCTGTAATAGGATTATCTGGAGGCATTGACAGCTCTTTAGTAGCCTCAATTGCTGTTGAAGCATTGGGCTTTGAAAATGTTCATGGCATAGCAATGCCATCCGTTTACTCAAGCAAACATAGCCTAAATGATGCGGAGGAACTGGCAAAAAATCTCAATATTGACTACAGAGTTATTCCAATACAAAATGGTGTAAATTCGATAACTCAAACGCTGAAACCTGTTTTTAAGGATAGGCCTATCGATGTTACAGAGGAAAACATACAGTCTAGGATAAGGGGGCTCATTTTGATGGCTTTATCAAATAAATTTGGATGGATGGTCTTGTCCACCGGAAATAAAACAGAACTCGCTCTAGGATACTGTACGTTGTATGGTGATATGAGCGGTGGTCTATCAGTAATATCCGATTTGAATAAGATTGAGGTCTACCGTCTAGCAGAATGGATTAACGAAAAGATGGGACCTCGCATTCCGATTAACTCAATAAATAAAATGCCCTCAGCTGAGCTAGCAAAAGATCAGTTTGACCCTTTTGACTATGAAATCATAAGTCCGCTTGTGGATAGAGTTGTAGAGACCCATCCATCAAAAAAAGAGATGGTAGAGCAAGGATTTAACAAAGAATCCGTAGATTTAGTAAAAGATAAGATTCAAATGAATGAGTACAAACGTAAGCAAGCAGCCCCAGGATTAAAAATATCCTCCAAAGCATTTGGTATGGGTAGAAGGTATCCAATTGTTAATCACTATATGGACTAGAAAATGAGATTAATCCTGATTTTACTTTCCTCGGTTCTTTTATCTCAAAATTCATACCCCGCGGATTTCTGGAGAGCTTACACTGATGAGGAGAAGATTGCTTTTATAAATGGTGTTTTCGGAGCAGTTGCAAAATTGAAATCGCATCATAAGATTGAAGTCAAGAAACAATACTATCATGATGATAACTGGGTAGAGCCATACTACATTGAAAGATTCTATGAAATTGCTGATGAATATCTAGCAAAAGAAGTTGGTTACAATTTAAAGATTATATCATTACATATAGATGCCTTTTATTCAAATTCAGATAATTATAAAATACCGACAATGGAGGCTATTAGGGTCGTCTCATTAATGCAAGACGGTGAAGCGAAAAAAGCTAATTCTCTATTATTGCAGTTGCAACATAAATACAAATGACATTTCAAAGCTTTATTTGAATGAGCATCGAAGTTTTCTAACAAATCTATGAATATAAATAAAATAAGAAATTTTTGCATTATTGCGCACATAGATCACGGTAAATCAACAATTGCTGATCGTTTACTTGAAGAAACCAAAACCCTCTCAGATAATAAAATGAAAGACCAAGTCCTCGACAGCATGGACCTTGAGAGGGAACGTGGGATTACCATAAAAAGTCATCCGGTTCACATGAAGTATCAAGCTTCAAATGGTGAAATCTTTACTTTTAATTTAATCGATACCCCTGGCCATGTTGACTTTTCTTATGAGGTTTCTAGATCACTTGCCGCCTGCGAAGGTGCATTACTTTTGGTAGATGCAGCGCAGGGGGTTGAAGCTCAAACCGTTTCTAACACATATCTCGCAATAGAGAATGATTTAAGCATAATCCCAATTATAAATAAAGTCGACTTACCATCCGCAAGAATTGAAGACGTAAAAGTACAGATAATGGATTTAATTGGTTGTGATGAAAACGATATTATAGAAGCGAGTGCGAAAAGTGGAAAGGGTATAAAAAAAATTTTTGATGCAATAATCAATCGCATCAAGCCACCTTTCGATAATTCTAACCAAAATACCAGAGCATTGATTTTTGACTCTATGTATGATAATTATAAAGGAGCGATTCCTTATGTCAGAGTTTTTGATGGTGTCATCAAGCCAGGGATGATAGCAAAATTTTTTACTCATGGAAAGGAATATGAGATTACCGAAACAGGACATTTTGTTTTAGAAAAAGTTAAAACTGAAGAACTACGTTCAGGTGATGTTGGTTATATTGTAGCCAGTATAAGAGATATGAGCCATATTGAGCCTGGTGACACGATAACTACAAAAGAAAATTCCGCTCAGGATCCCCTTGATGGATATAAAAAGATAAAACCAATGGTGTTTTCTGGACTTTACCCAGCTGATGCGGACGAATATGATAATTTGCGAAATGCTTTAGAAAAGCTAAAGTTAAATGATGCATCATTAGAATTTACTCCTGAAACAAGCGAAGCTTTAGGTTTTGGCTTTAGGTGCGGGTTCTTAGGTTTACTTCACATGGAAATAATCCAAGAGCGGTTAGAAAGAGAGTTTAGTTTAGATTTAGTAACTACTACTCCCAATGTTATTTATCAAATTTTTACAAAAGATAAAAAAAAGCTTACAGTTGATACCCCGGCCAAAATGCCATCAGTTGGGGAAATAACTTCAATCTCAGAGCCTATAGTTGCCGCAGAAATTATAACTCCCAAAAAGTACATAGGTTCAATTATGTCTCTCTGTCAGAAGAAAAGAGGCTCCTACAAAACTACCCACTATCTTTCACCAGAGAAGGCCCAACTACACTATGATTTACCTCTGGGAGAAATAATCTTTGATTTTTATGACAAGTTGAAATCAATATCAAGTGGATACGCATCTTTTGATTATGATTTTAAGGAATTTTCTAATGCCAGTTTGCAAAAGTTAGATATTTTGATTCATGGTGAGCCAGTTGATGCGCTCTCAATTATTTGTCATTCAGATGACGCTTACCACCGCGGTGTTGCATTATGCAGTAAGTTAAAAGAGCTAATCCCTAGGCAAATGTTCGAAGTTGCAATACAGGCTTCATTGAACAACAGAATAATTGCAAGAACTACAGTTAGGGCACTCAAAAAAAACGTTACCGCCAAATGCTATGGTGGTGACATTACTAGAAAAAGAAAATTATGGGAAAAACAAAAGAAGGGTAAGAAGCGTATGAAAAGAATTGGTAAAGTCGATATACCACAAGAAGCACTTCTTGCAGTTTTACAGGTCTCAAGTGAATAATGTTTTTTTCAAATTATTTTATAATAACTAAGTCTCCCATTTACAGCTTTATTTTTACGTTACCCTTATTCGTAATTTATGAAATTGGTTTATTTCTAATTTCCTCAAAAGATCTTTTAATGATGAGAAATGGTGCTGACGCTCTGCTACGTCAAATTTTGGAACCACTTGGTAATTTTGCTTTTTATTGGATTGGTTTTGGATTCTTTATTGGATTCGTTTTGACATATCAATTGAAAAAAGATAAATGGAGTTTTTTAGCCCTAAAGGGTAACTTTTTGGTTTTTATGGTTGTAGAGAGCTTTGTTTTTGCGTTCTTTCTGTTGTTATTTATGTCAAATTTAAAGATTTTATTAATGAGTAATACTGGCTCAATATTGATTCAACAGGTAACTCTTGCAATTGGAGCTGGCATTTATGAAGAAATATTATTTAGAGTTCTCTTAATAGCTTGTTTAGTAAATATATTAGAATTTATATTTGATTGGTCAAAGCTATCTAAGTACACTTCAGCATTAATGATCTCTTCAGTTATATTTTCCTTATTTCACTTCATAGGAGAATTTGGAGATTATTATTCATTTGATATTTTTATGTACAGATTTCTGGCAGGAATTTTTTTAGGTTTGTTATATCTTTTTAGAGGTTTTGGAATCACCGCCTGGACCCATGCTATCTACGATATCATTATAATAACAAAAATTACAATCAAGTAAAACTAGCGCTGGTTTTATTTTCATTGTGTAGCGTAAAAGAATTTAATGCATTTTTTTTATTGATTATGGGTCAAAGGCAAAAGATTCTATCTAAATTAAGCATAATGATGCCATAGAATTAACTTTAGGAGATTAGATTTGTATCCAATTATTTATGATTTTGGTAAAGTCAACCTACTTGGTTTTCAATTTCACCTAGCAATTTATTCATTTGGTTTAATGTTAGTAGTTGCTTTCTACACTTGCTACTATTTACTTGAAAACGATTTGAAAAATAGCGACTACGATGATAAGCTTGCCTCTGATATTATTTTCTGGTCCGCGCTTGGTGGAATTGTTGGTTCTAAATTTTATCATGTTATTGAAAACTTAGACCGAATTATGGCATCTCCAGATCCATTTAGCGAGATTTTCAGTGGTTCAGGACTAGTTTTTTTTGGAGGTTTAACTGGTGCAGTAATTGCGGTGACTTTTGTATTGAAAAGTTATAAAGTTTCTTGGTTCGGATTTGCTGATAGACTTGCGCCGCTCATTTTTTTGGGGTACGCAATTGGCAGAATTGGTTGCTTTTTGGTTGGGGATGATTATGGTATTCCATCAAAGCTGCCCTGGGCAGTATCCTTCCCTGATGGGTTACCTCCAACAACTAAAACAGCTTTCACATTTCAATTTCCATGGATAGATACCTCTGACTTCCCTGATGAAATTTTAAATGTCCACCCTACTCAACTTTATGAGGCTTTTATTTGTGGTTGTTTATTTTATGTTTTATGGAAATATCGGTCTCAGATAAGATATCCAGGACAATTATTTTTTTCTTATTTAGTGCTTGCAGGGATAGAAAGATTTTGTATTGAATTTTTACGCACAAATGAAAAATATTTATTTGAAATTTTCTCAGGAGCGCAAATTTTTTCAGTTATCATAATTTTCATTGGAACATATTTCTTAACCTATCCTCTTCATAATGCTGATTGAAAAATTTCAAAAATATATTATTACCATTTACAATTTGTATTAGTCATGTCTTCTGTGAAGAAGTGAAACTTCTCATAGAAGAATACATCCCGTTTCCGCAAAAAATTAAAAATCTTAATCTACTGCCAACCCAGTTTGACTGGTTTACACAAGATAAGTTCATTTTAGTGGACCAGTTTATGAGCGAGGTAATACAATTAAAAAGTGATGGGGAAATCAGTCTATCTACAAAGGCTGAATGGGGGGGAAATAATAACACGGAGGTAGTTTGGGCTGGGGTTTCAAATCAAGGAGTCAAAGTCGTTGACAAACTAACCAATAGCTTGACTAGAACAGATTTTAATTTAAACCCTGTTGAAATAATCGATTTTAATTTTGAACTATACCCTGAACATGCCGCTGAAGATCGTTTTGGAAATGTTTATCTTTACTCTCAATCATATAGCTCTATATT
>CAJWHU010000109.1 GCA_913041325.1 uncultured Fidelibacterota bacterium
ACGGGCCTAATGCCCACAACGGATTATTAAATGTTATAACAAAGCATCCAAAAGACTCGCAAGGAGCAAGCGTTTCGTTTGGAGGAGGATCAAGTAATTATCAGTCATTTAGGGCGAGACTTGCTACTGCTAGAGGACCACTTTCCATGAAGTTCTCATTTGAGAATATCAATGTTCTTGATTGGAAATATACTAGAACATTTGGTCAAGATTATAATATGGATAGTGAACTAACTTACGGGAGCACTCATGAAGCTGTAACATTTTGGGATTTCTTTGACCCAACCATTCCTCAAGTGTGGGATGATAAGAATAATGACGGTCAATGGGATTATGTAGAAACAGTTGATGTGATGGATTCTGATTTTGAGAGAAAATTAAGAAACATGAAGGCGAACCTTCATTTTTATTATGAACTTTCAAAAAATGCTGAAATATCTTTTGGGCATGAACATTATTTTCAATCTGGTTATCAGCCATTTGACTCTGGGTTGAATTTCATTGATTACACTATGGGTTCTGTATGGAGCAAATTAATTTGGAAAAACTTTTTTGGTAGAATTCACTGGTTAAGATCATCTGGAACCGAATATTGGAATTCTGACGTTGCATATTTAAATATGATGAGAAGGGACCTAACCTTAGAGGAGTCAGTAGATGCAACGAAAATTCAAGATTTTGTCAAAACAGATGTTTTAAGGGGTGATTTCCAGCAGAATTTTAGTTTGTTTAACGTTGATTTTATTATGGGTGGAGATTTTTCTGTATACAGGCCTAAAAGTGGTAGAGATTTTCTTAATGATAGAGGGCCAGTATCAGAACTAGAAAGCGCAGTTCTTGCTGATTCTGTTATGGGGGAAAATATAGAGATTGAAGAATATGGTGCATATGCTCAGGCTACATTAGAACTTCCTCTACAAACAAAGTTTGTAACAGCAATAAGGTACGATAAGCACTCATATTATGATGCTCGCATTAGTCCAAGATTTGCACTCCAGTGGAACGGACTTACTGGTGGTAATATACGATTTAGCTACAACAGAGCTTTTCAAACTCCGAGCGTATTTAATCTACATATGTTGAGGTTCTTTGATGCCCAAGATAGTGGCAACATTGTCCCTTACCTATTTGATAGTGGATCTTACACAAATTTAATTGTAAATGTAAATGATCCAGAAATAAGAGCTCAAATTAACAATGGCACGTTAGCATATGATGATTTAATCTTTTTACCAATGCAAACTCAATTTAGAGGAAATAAAAATGGGTTTAAGATAGATGAGGAAATAGTTGTTCCCCCGCTAGAAATTGAAACAGTTGATAGTTATGAATTGGGAATGAAAAAACTATTTTTTGGAAATCTTTTTGTAGATGTTTCATTCTTTTATTCAAAATATGAAAATTTTATCAGTCCATTAAGGGTGATTCATGACTTCTATCCAGCTGAAGCACCTTACATTCCTGAGCAAGTTACCCACATTGGAGATGAGTTTGTAAGTGACGATAATATTAGAAATAGATCTGTAGTTTATTCTTATACTTCTACCTCTGGAGCAACAGTTTATGGTGCTGATTTCATGTTTAAATATAATTTATTCGATAATGTCGTACTTAATACAGGATTTTCTCTTTATAATAATTTGCAGTTTGATGATAGTGATGATGTGCAAAGCAGTTTATTTGAGGATATAGAACTTGATTCTGTAAAGAACGACTCTTTAAGATATTTTTTGGATAACTCTCTCAAAAGTTTCTCGTTTCAGCAAGGTAGGCTTTTCTTTAATGCACCAAAGAATAAAGGGTTTATAGGCTTATCAAAGGACGACTTTATAATTAAGAACCTATGGGCGCAGTTAACGGCTAACTACACGGAGGAATTTGATTTTGTGAGCGGTTATCATGTGGCCACAAAAAATCCATCTTTTACTAGCTTATCTCCAAATAGTATCTACGAAAATAAAGGCCCAATTGGTGGTGGCTGGATTTTTGATCTGCATTTTCAGTATAAGGTTAATGATAGGTTAAGAGTAAAACTCCAATTGAATAATTTATTGGATAAAGATGGTCCCAGAGTTGTGGGAACGCCACCCACCAGAAGAAATATGATATTTGAAATTTTAATGGACAACTTGAGATAAGTGATACTATGAATGATATAAAAAAATATAAAACAATTAATTATTTTTTGATTTTTGGTTTAGCACTTTTTTCTTGTATGGATCCAGTGGTTGATAAAGATGATAGCTATTCTGATTTCGAAGATTTTGATGCATCTAGTTATTTAAATGACCCAAATGAAGGATTTCTAAACGGTGGTTTTGAAGAAGGTACCGTAAATTTGTGGGGTGGTTTTAAAAACCAGTTTAATGAAAATATCCCAACTAAATATAACCTTGATGTTCAAGAAGCATTTTATATACTTGACTCTATTCTGGTGAGATCTCCTGCTGAGGGTGACCATTACCTAAGGCTTCAAAGTGAAAGTGGATCTGCGGGGCTATATAGGTATTTTGCTTATAATCCCGGCGATACTCTTGAGTATTCATTTTCATATATGATTCCAACTGGCCAATATAATTCTAATGACCCAGGTTTTAGTATTTCGATAAGATTAACCGCGACTGATGCAGATGCTAACTTTATTGAATTTGAAGAAGTGTCTTATTTTGTCGGCAATGATGATCCTAACTATAGATTGATCGTTGATGATGAATGGCACACAATAAACATTTCATTTTCAAATAAATCTTCAGAAGCAGTTGCGAATTACTTCCTCGTAAATCTTAACGAGTGGTCGCACTTTAATACATGGGTATATGACTCTGCTCGCACAATTACTGCTTATTATGATGATTTTAAAGTAGAAGTAAAAGAGTCTAAAAACTCAAAACCGACAGACTTTAGTATAATGCACCCACAAACTGGAGATGCTTTCAATCTAGACACAATTTCAAATTTCCAAACAATTCCTTTTGAGTGGGAAGCTTCTACAGATCCAGATACAGTTTTATATACTAATAGATTAGTATGTAAAGTTGTTTGTGATGGAGCAATGGTATCAAATGGTTTTGAATCTTATACATTGAATGAGCAGTGGGATCCAGTTTTACAACAACAAGTAGAAAGGAAGATGCCTGAGGGTTATGGAACTTTATCTTTTAATTGGTTTACGCTTCAATCAGAAAATAATTTAACACACCAGTACCTAAACTCTTCTGTGGTGGATACCATTGCTAGATCAGGTCAACACAGTTTAAGATTAGAGCATGCTGGACATGACGAGGTTACGTCTTTCTATACAACACTTATGTATAGAGTCTCGCAGGTCAATGATAATTTTGATAAGGACAGAATAAGGCCAGGAACAGAATTGACAATTAGTGGGTATGCAATGACCCCAAGTAGTAATAAACTTTCAGGAGAAAATAGCGCATCTTTAGTTATATATTCATTCACAGACTTGTGGAATATCTCTACAAGTGAGGTGATAAATAAAAATTATGATGCAGACATCTGGCATCCATTTGAGGTTTCTGTTGTAGTGCCAGAAAGTAGACCTTTCCCAAACACAGCTACTGTCTCTATGGGTTTCCGCTATAGTCAGTATCATGAAGGGTCTGGTGTGGTATTTTTTGACGATGTTACAATCTCTACATCAGAACCTATTACATTTTTTGTTACTGATTATTATGACGTAGTTACTCCCAATACAAGTACTATCATGTCAGCAACTTATTTAAAAAATCTTTTTTCATACATTGTTTCCGACCTCAGTGGAATAACTTTTAGTCAGGTAAAATTTGATTGGGGAATTTTATCTACAGACCTTAATCATGAAGTAAAAGCGTTAAACTCGCCGATAATATTTACTGTCATTGACTCAACATTCGAAAGTATAAATGAACAATCTTTGATTTTAGGACCAAATGGCAATGATTTTGGCATTGAGGATCTTAATAATCTGTTAGGAGCTAAGTAATGGCTAGATTTTTATCCATAACAGCATTTTTTATATTTAATCTAAATTTCTATTTTAGCCAAGATATTTGTATTCCTTCTGAACTTGAGGTAGAATCAGGAAATAGGAACATATTTTTTTCATGGAAAGATATTAACGATAATTCTGTTGAAAACATTCTTTTAGAGGAATGTTTTATTGAATGTGCTTATCCAACCACAGGAGTAATTGTACATTCAATAGATAATGGTGGAGGTGGGTGGTATAGGTGGTTTGATGGGTCTCCTTATTGTGGACTTGGTTTAGATTGTAACTTAGACGGTGAGGGGTTTGCAGCGGCTGCATTTTGGCCAGATGAGGGTATTTCTGTAGATAGTAGAATGATTTTTGGACCTTTTAACATCTCTAATGAATCTTTGACTAGTGTTGAATTTGTTGAATCATATGTGTATGGTGAAGCCACACTAGATTCAAACTTAGTTGAGATTTCAATTGATGGTGGTGATAATTGGGATACTGTTTTTGTATCTGATCCATCAATCTTGGATAGTTGGACTGCTAGATTAATTGATATCAGTAATTATGGAGGACAGACAATTCTCCTTAGTTTTAGGTACATTGATAGCAATGGGAATGCAGAAGGTTGGAAAATAGATCAATTAGTTGTAAAAGAGACTATTGAAGCAGAACGATTGTTTTCACAGCATAATGAACTTCGAGATTTAGACTATTCTTTTCAAGAACCCTCAATCCAATCATACAGCCATGATGAAATTCAAAACTTTTATGAAAAATTGGTTGTTAAAAGAGTTGATAGAAAACTAAATAAAAATAATTTTGGCTTTCCTATTCGTAATTCGAATCTTGTTTCTTCATCTACTCAAAGTATCGCACCTTCCAGGAATTGTTCAGACTCTGATAATGAAGTTGAAGTATCTGTTGTTGTCACTGAAGGTAATTGGCCTGATGAAATAACTTGGTTTTTAAATGATTCGATCTCTGGTGAAACTGTTCTATCTGGTGGTGCACCTTTTGATACAGCTCTATGTTTGCCCGTGGGATATTATAATTTAGTTGCTCTAGATTCATATGGTGATGGATGGAATGATTCTTATATGACCATTACGGATATTTCAAATGGTTCAGTATATTTTAATTTTACTTCTCCAAGTGGATATGCAGAATATTTTGAGACA
>CAJWHU010000110.1 GCA_913041325.1 uncultured Fidelibacterota bacterium
TCACTGGTGTCGATACAGATGGTGAGGCCTATCAAAAAGGAATCAGAGAGGGCGATGTTATAAAGCGTGTTGGTACTGTAAGGATCAAATCTATTCGGGATTATAATCGTCAATTGGAAAAAGCTAGTAAAAGGGGTTCAGTACTCCTGCTTGTAAAAAAATCTGGTGGCTCCTCAAGGTACTACACACTAAGTATGAACTAATTGACAGAGGATTTACCTGAGAAAAATAAAAACGCTCCTACAGGAGCGTTTTTATTATAAAACATAGATGGTTATGGATAGCCAAAGTGAATAACTTTTAAGCTCAATTTCACAACGTTTCAATACAATTATGTCCATTAAAAAAGTAAACACGAAAATTGATTTTGTTGCTGCGGAGCATGACGTTCTTCATTTCTGGGAAAAGAACTCTATTTTTAAAAAGAGAAAAAATTTAAATAAGGGAAAGCAGAAGTGGAGTTTCATTGATGGTCCAATCACTGCAAATAACCCAATGGGTGTCCATCATGCGTGGGGCAGATCCCTAAAAGATATTTACAATAGATATAAATCTATGTGCGGATTTGAATTAAGATTTCAAAATGGCTTCGATTGTCAAGGTCTTTGGGTTGAGGTTGAGGTTGAAAAAGAACTAGGCTTTAAGTCTAAAAGAGAGGTTGAGGAATACGGTATTGAAAAGTTTGTCAACATGTGCAAGGAGAGGGTTAAAAAGTATTCAAAAATTCAAACGGAGCAGTCAATAAGGCTTGGTTATTGGATGGATTGGGATGACTCCTATTATACCATGTCTGATGAAAATAATTATACGATATGGTTATTTTTAAAAAAACTATGGGAGGAAGGTAAGGTATATCGAGGTACAGATGTAGTACCTTGGAGCGGCAGATCTGGAACCTCATATTCGCAGATGGAGATAATCGAAGGTCGTAAATTAGTTGCTCACAAATCTGTTTTTGTGAGATTCCCAATAAAAAATAGGGTTGGCGAATACCTATTAGTTTGGACCACTACTCCATGGACATTGTCTTCAAATGTTGTTGTAGGTGTAAATGTTGACTTAGAGTATGCTAGAATCAAGACAAAAGATGGCTCAATTTACTACTTTGCAAAAGAAAATTTGGAATTTCAGAGACTTGAAAAACAATTCAACGAGAAAAAGCAGTGGGTTGATGGTGTTCCCAAACTAAAGACGCTATCACAAATATTTAAAGAGCGAGGTGGTTTTGAAGAATTAGGATCTATAAAGGGGTCTGAAATGCTTGGCTGGGAATATGAGGGTCCATATGATGATTTTGAAGCTCAGAGTGAATATGGTGGATATCCAAATATAGACGAAGATTTAAAAGAAAAGCGAATTAATTCAGCTGATAATCATCGTGTTATAAATCCTGGCAAAGATGCTATCGGAAATGATATTGTTGTTGCTGGAGAGGGTACTGGAATTGTTCATATGGCGCCAGGGTGCGGTGATATAGATCATTCTGTAGGGAAAAATCTTGGTCTTGTTAATATTGCTCCACTAGATAACGAGTCTAGGTTTATTGAGAAATTTGGTTGGTTAACTGGTAAAGTAGCTACGGAAAATCAGACAACTCAGGATATAGTTAACGATCTAAAAGATAGAGGTTTCCTTGTACATGTTGAGGACTACCCACACGTGTATCCTCACTGCTGGAGATCTGGAGATGAGCTAGTTTTTAGGCTGGTAGATGAGTGGTATATAAACATGGATTGGCGTGACAAAATAAAAAGTATTGTTGATGATATTAAATGGATACCAGAATGGGGAAGAGAAAGAGAACATGAGTGGCTCGATAATATGGGTGATTGGATGATTTCTAAAAAAAGGTTTTGGGGATTAGCTCTTCCCATTTGGATATTTGAGGATGGGTCATTTTTTGTTGTAGGATCAAAACAAGAATTACAAGAACTAGCCGTAGAGGGATGGGAGGAATTTGAAGGTAAATCTCCGCATAGACCATGGATTGATAAAATAAAAATTAAACATCCAGAAACAGGACTTGTTGGCGAGAGAATTTTAGATGTTGGTAATCCTTGGTTAGATGCTGGCATCGTTCCATTTTCGACGCTGAAATATAATACTGATAGAGATTACTGGTCTCAATGGTTTCCTGGAGATTTTGTAACAGAGTGTTTTCCTGGACAATTTAGAAATTGGTTTTATTCACTGCTTGCCATGTCTGCTGAGCTTGAAGGCAAGGCACCATTCAAAACACTTCTCGGGCATGCACTTGTAAAGGATGAAACAGGGCGAGATATGCACAAGAGTTGGGGCAATGCAATATGGTTTGATGATGCTTCCGAAAAAATGGGCGTTGATGTTATGCGATGGATGTACTCTCTTCAAAATATTGAGCAGAATTTGCTCTTTGGGTACGGACCTGCAGATGAGGCTCGTAAAAAACTCATCACTTTATGGAATGTATACTCTTTTTACGCAACTTACGCCGCTGTCGATGGTTTCAACCCATCAAAAAATCCGCTAGATGTAGATGAATTAAATATCCTTGATAGATGGATTATCGCTAAAGTAAATGTTCTAGCTAGAGATGGACGCGCATCAATGGATCAGTTTAGAGTGGATGAGTTCATGAAATCATTCGAAATATTTTTGGAAGAATTATCAAATTGGTATGTACGCAGAAATCGTAGAAGGTTCTGGAAATCAGAAGACGATCAGGATAAGAATTCAGCCTATGCTACGCTGTATTATGTTTTGAAAAACACTATAACACTTATTGCTCCAGTTCTGCCTTTTATTTCCGAAACCATTTACCAAAATCTAGTGGTTAACTCTGATTCAAATGCAAAAGAAAGTGTTCATTTGTGTGACTTTCCTGAGCCTGTGAGCGGTTGGATTAATCAAGAATTAATTATTAATGTCGACTCGTTGAGAAAGTTAGTGGAGCTTGGTAGATCAGCAAGAAGTAAGTCTAAAGTCAAAATAAGACAGCCGTTAGCAAAAGTTAGTTTTGCTATTGAGGACAATAAGGTAGCTGATTTCTTCATTCAAAATAAGGACATTATCTTGGAAGAACTAAATGCCAAATCTGTTGAAAGATTGACTGATTCAGACCAATTAATCACCTATAAAATAAAACCTAATTTGAGGACGCTAGGTCAAAAATATGGAAAGGGCTTAGCAGAGATAAGAAACTTATTGGAAAAGGAAGACTCAAGTATGCTAGTATTAGAATTGCAATCCTCCGGTGTATTTGAATTGAATGGTGGGAAGTATACGTTATCAAGAGATGATATTTTTATTGAGACAGAGCCAACCGATGGTTTTTCGGCTGTTAGTGGCGACGGCATCACTGTTGGTCTTTCTCTTGATTTAGATGAGGATCTATTGATGGAGGGTCTAGTTCGCGATATAGTTCGTCTTGTGCAGGCAATGCGGAAAAATGCAGGATTTGCTGTTGAAGACAGGATTGAAATTTCGTGGGATTTTGATATGCATATATTGGAGGCATTAAGTAAATTTGACGAATATTTTAGAACAGAAACATTAACAAATAAAATTAAGAAAGATATGGACAGTTTTGACTTTGAAGAGGTTGTTGAAATAGATAGAAAGCATTTTAAAATAAAACTAAAAAGATGTAAATAGGAGGTTTTATGGCTCAAAAAAGATATTCCAAAAAAAAATTGGCATTTTTTAAAAAACATATCGAAGCTAAGTTGAAAAATTTAACGAATGATTTGGATGATAGTAGAGGCATCCTCGAATCTAGCTCTAACGACTCTGCTAGCCTAGCACAGGATTCAGTTTACAGTGTGCATATGGCCGACGCTGGTACTGACTCATACGAGAGAGAAAAAGGATACCATTTCATAAACAGAAAAACTGATTACCTGAAAGCTCTAAATAAAGCCCTTGAGAGAATTGAAGACGGCACATTTGGAGTTTGCATCATTACCGGAGAATTGATACCTGAAGAAAGAATGTTGGAAGTACCTAACGCAACCAAGAGTGTTGAAGCTAAAGAAAGAGAAAAACTTAACCCATAAAAATTTGTGTTTCTTTTAGGTATCATTTTTGCCATCATCGCATTTGATCAGTGGTCTAAATGGCTCATCAAATCATCATTTAGTTTGTATCAATCTCAGCCAGTCATTGAAGATTTTTTTTACCTAACTTATATCACAAATGAGGGAATGGCTTTTGGGCTGACACTGCCCGGTGGGAAACACGTATTACTAATTTTAACAATCCTTCTTACGGGCTTTATAGCTGGGTATCTGTGGAATGAGAGGAATGGTCATCCATTTATCAAATACGGATTGGCTTTAATTTTTAGCGGAGCAATTGGAAATTTAATTGATAGATTGATCTATGGTAAAGTGGTGGACTTCATTGATATTATGATCGGGGACTTTAATTGGTACATATTTAATGTTGCAGATACATCCGTCACAGTAGGCATGTGCCTTTTTGTTTTACACTCAATATACGTTGAATGATATATTATATCCATTGCAACAATGCCTTTTTTCCAAGTAGATAATATTTCAAAAAAGGGGATTCGATTAGATCATTTTCTAGTTTCAAGAACGACGAGTTTGTCAAGAACAAAAATTCAGTCTTTGATTAGATCAGGAAACGTTTTGGTCAATGGTCATAAGTGTAAAACAGGTTATTTACTTGAATTAAATGACATGGTACATATGAACATACCAGAAATTGATAATTGTAAAGATCAATTGGTACCTGAAAATCAAAATCTTGATATAATTTTTGAGGATGAATATCTTATTGCAGTTAATAAACCTGCAGGTCTAGTTGTTCATCCAGGTATTGGCATAAGTAGTAACACATTAGCCAATGGCCTGAAATACCACTTTAACAAATTATCAGATATTGGTGGAATGCTAAGACCGGGTATTGTGCACCGTCTTGATAAAAATACATCAGGCGTATTATTAGTTGCTAAAACAAATGAGGTACATACTTTCCTGGCAAGTCAGTTTAGAGAGAGGTCAATTGAAAAGAAATATTTTGCACTGACTTGGGGGATATGGAGTGACAAGAAAGGAATAATCCAAGAACCTTTATCTAGAAACAGAAAAGATCCAAGAAATTATCAGGTGGATTCATCTGGGAAAGAATCAATTACAGGTTT
>CAJWHU010000111.1 GCA_913041325.1 uncultured Fidelibacterota bacterium
CTATTCCTCATGAGCAATAAGGTTTAAAATATTTTTTTCTGAAATGTAAACCCTAGTTTTTTACACTCTCTCTTTAATGGCTTTCTCAGATCACTCGGTCCACTATAAAATACCTTTGAAGAACCTTGGTGCTTTGTTTTCATGTTGGAAAGCTCTCTTGACCAATCAGGAACCCCAAGCTTAGAAACGCTCCACAGGTCATCCACAAGAGCAGTTTCCGTAATGTTTTTGTTAAGATCCGTAGATATATAGAGCATTCTATTTTTAACGCTATCAGGATCGCTATTTAAGAAGTATATGTGATATTTAAAAAACTCTGGCGAATGTTCACCGTCTAGGTCCGAGAGCATCTTTGTAAACCATTCAAAGTATGATTCATCTTTAATGAGCCAGTAAAGGTCAACCCGTTTGGTTTCGGTATTTTCAGGTTCATTCTTTATTTTCAATAAAATATCCTGCAGTATAGGTGCTATCCTTGATATGCCATATTCAGCGGCCACTAAGATTGCATGTTCAACCTTTAAAATACTGCTGCTAGATGATCCATAAGGACCATCAATTCTTATTTGCCAATCAAGCGTATTGTCTTTCCCGATAAACTCTAGCGTTGATTTGTAAAACTTATGGGTCCAAGCATTACTTGATTTGATGTGCAGAACAAGATCCCCATCCGTGGTTTTTTGAATGATGTTAAACGGATACCACTCAATACTAGATAGCTCTAAACAATTTAGGTAAACATAATCTCCGGGTAGATAGCTGAAATTTTTCGGGGCAGTTATTGTGAGCTCCAGTATTTTTGATGGCAACAGCTTAATTGATTGAAGCCCTACATGACATCTATTTTTCTTTCTATTTGCAAGAACATTGTACATGAAAACCAGTCTAGGGGTTAAAAGCCAGTGGATGAAACTTAAATCCTGAACCTGCAAAGATGGGATCGAAGACCTTTTTTTATCGTCATCATTTTGGATTTCTTTTTTTGACTCGTAACGGTCTGGAATAAGCCAATGCAGAGGATTCACAGCAAATCCATCTAGAAAATCTGGATGGTCATTTGCAATTCCCAGGAATTCACCGTAGTCGATTGTTCCGCTATTATCCTTATCCGCTGAATTAAAAAATTCATCTACCAGCAAATCTAACTGAAACTCATCGTACTCTAATTTATTTTCATGAAAACTCTGCTGAATGAGCACCTGAAGTTCTTGACGGTCAATAAAGCCGTTGCCGTCAAGATCATGTAATTCAAATGCAAAGCGTATCTTTTCCTCAGCAGTTCCATTTACCATGGATTCTATGGTTCCCATAAACTCAGTGTAATCGATTGTTCCATTTTGATCTTTATCGAAAATTTCAAACAGACGCCTAGAGACTTGATCGTTGGATATCTTTAGACCAGATTGAAATTCTGTAATATCAATAAGCTGATCAGAGCCTGCTATCTCGCGAAACCTATTTTTAAGATCAATTAAAAAAGGACCAGCAAGTTTTTTGGAATCATTTATCAATTATGTTTACCATGTTCGGGTTAAATTTTATGAGCTAATTTATTGCATTGTTTTAAACCAAAAATACAAATTTTTGCATACAGTCAAGCAGACACATGATACACGATAATATACTAACAACGATAGGAAATACTCCTGTTGTGAGAATGAATAAAATAGGCGAAGAACTAGATTGCGAATTATTTTCAAAGTGCGAATATTTAAATCCTGGAGGATCCATAAAAGATAGAATTGGCTGGAAAATGGTTCAAGATGCTGAGGACGAAGGCAGGATAAAGCCCGGTGATACCCTGATCGAGCCTACCTCAGGGAATACAGGGCAGGGAATAGCTCTTGCCGCTGCTGTTAAAGGATATAGATGTATAATCACAATGCCTGAAAAAATGAGCAAAGAAAAACAGATAGCTCTTGAAGCACTTGGCGCAAGGATTGTACGAACACCAACAGAGGCCGCATATGATGACCCTGAAAGTCACATAGAGGTAGCCAAAAGAATGCAAAAAGAAATTCCAAAATCACACATTCTAGATCAATACGCTAATCCCTCAAATCCAAAGGCACACTATGAGGGAACAGCTCAGGAAATCCTAGATGATTTTGATGATGATCTGAGCATGGTTGTTATGGGTGTTGGTACAGGAGGTACTATAACAGGAGTTGCAAAACGTTTGAAAGAGATTAAGCCTGAAATAAAAATTATTGGAGCTGACCCAGTCGGCTCAATTCTCGGAGGTGGAAAAAAGGTTGAACCATATCTTGTTGAGGGGATTGGTTATGATTTTTATCCTAAAGTTTTAAGAAATGATCTTATAGACGAATACGTCAAAACCGAAGACGAGGAATCATTCCTCATGGCAAGAAAACTGATAAAAGATGAAGGGCTTTTATGTGGGGGGTCATCCGGATCTGCAATGGTAGCAGCATTGAAAAGTGCGAAAATTTTAAAAAGTAATCAGAAGTGCCTGGTAGTACTTCCAGATGGAATACGAAACTACATGACGAAATTTCCTAATGATGATTGGATGAGAGATCAAGGATATGAACTCTGACAAAAACTAAAAAAACCCTGCTTTTTTCAATACTAACTATCGGCCTGGTATGGTTCTCCGCTATTACCTATTTGTCATTTTCATATCCTGATACAGAGTGGGACTGGGAAACTATCGACCCTTCGGACATACATTTTCCACGCGATTTCGCCTGGGGGACTGCAACCGCTGCACACCAGGTAGAAGGCAATAATGATAATAATAACTGGCACCTTTGGGAATATTCCAAGGACGAAAATAACCTTTCCAGAATTCATAACAGCGATAAATCTGGACTTGCAGCGGACCACTGGAACAGATACTCCGATGATATAAAACTTATGAAAGATCTAGGAGTTGACCACTATCGCTTCTCTGTTGAGTGGTCGCGCATAGAGCCACAGTTGGGTGTGTATGATTCTACAGCTTTGCAACACTATAAGGAACTATGTCAGGAACTTTTAGATAATAACATCACTCCAGTTGTGACACTACACCATTTCACACACCCAATCTGGTTTGAAAAGCTTGGTGCTTTCGAGAAGGAGGAAAACTCCAAGTATTTTGTTGCATTTTCTAAAATTATTTTTGAAGAGTTAAAAGGTCTTGTGCCGATTTGGTGTACTTTTAATGAGCCGTCAGTTTTTGTTGCTCAGGGATACTTCAACGGCATCTTTCCTCCAGGTAAAAAAGACCCAATCCTTGCCGGCACAGTAATGGAAAACATGCTCAATGCCCATGTCCAAATCTACCACAAGCTTAAATCGTTACCCGGAGGTGATACTATTAAGATAGGAATAGTGAAAAATATTTTTCAATTTGATCCCTATCGAAGGTGGAATCTTTTGGACTGGGCTTTTAGTAAATTTCTGAATGATGTATATACCAACAGCCCACTAAAATTTTTAAAAGATGGCCAATCATCTTTTTACCTTCCGGGAATGGTAGATAATGATATGTCTAACCCTAAAGCTGTTGGATCCCTAGATTTTATCGGGCTCAACTACTACTCGAGAATGCATGTTAAGGGGCACCTGAATTCGAGAGAGCCATTTACTTTTGCCAACCGTGAACAGGATGTCATGACAGACATGGGCTATCCGGTTTATGCAGAAGGCCTCTACAGAGCGCTTAAAACAATTAGCATATTAGGGGTACCAATATACGTAACAGAAAATGGACTGGCAGATGACACAGATGAGATACGTCCAACTTTTATTAAGCGATACCTATACGCTCTCAACAGAGCTCTGAGAGACCGAATTGACGTAAGAGGCTACTTCTACTGGAGCCTAATAGACAATTTTGAATGGGCCGAAGGGTATAAGATGAAATTTGGTCTGTATGATGTAGACTTTGAAACTCAAAAACGTGTACTCAGAGAAGGTAGTATGCCGTTTATTGAAATGGTAAATAAACAAGGCGCTGACAAACGGGGTTATCTTGTAGATATCGGTGATATGGCACCTGACTTTACAATAAGGTATACATCAGGCAAAGAAGAGAGACTGCATGATTTGCGGGGTGAAGTGGTGGTGCTGCAGTTTACAGCAAGTTGGTGTTCAGTCTGCAGGATTGAGATGCCACATCTGGAAAAGGATATCTGGGAAAAATATAAAGACAAAGGTGTCAGACTTATTGGAGTTGACCGGGACGAGCCTCTGGAGACGGTACTGCAATTCCAAAAAGACGTCGGAACGACCTATCCTCTAGCCCTAGATCCAGGTGCTGATATATTTGGTTTATTTGCTGACAAAAACTCTGGCGTTACACGCAATGTAGTTATAGATAGAGATGGTAAAATTGTTTTCCTGACTAGGCTTTTTGAAGAAAAAGAATATCAGGATATGTTAGCGTCTATAGCATCGCTACTGTAAAAAGTTACTCAGGACTGGCAACACTAGAGCTGGTCCCCATCCTATCAATGGCACTATCAAGCGCATCAAAGGCCTGTCTTGCCTTGAACTCGTTGTAGAGAGCTTCCTCGCTTTTTGCAGCTAATCTTGCAGCAGCTTTTGCCTCTTCGGCTGCTTTGTTCGCATCGTAGGTTACCAGCACAAAAACACGCTCTTTAAAGACCTCAGTTTTTTCTATTGTGCATCCTTTCAGTGTTGTATTTACCAGAGATTTTGATACGGATTCGGTAAACTCTGTGGCACCCGCCTCGGCCCCCATGCCAGAGGCCTGCATGTGGTCATTTAATGCAGAGTTCACGGTTGTTTCTACAGCTCGAGCGACCTCCACTCTCGCACGCTCTGTAGCGACCTGCTTGGATAGGTTGAATTGAGGACGTAGGGCGTCGCCAACACCAACAAACCTGTCTTCATATTTCGGAGGATTTAAATACCAATCAGGCAGATCCTTATTTGTGAGAGGTTTTGTTTTTGAGCCTGCACAACCCGTGATTACTAAAAATCCAACAATGGTTAAAATCGTGTTCTTATACATAGTGTCCTCAATTAAGTTTTCTTGAGATTATTATCTGATAGAAATATAACATCAATAATAATAAATTGTTCCTGCATTATTTATTTCATGTGATAGGTAAAGTTGATCAGTGGAACGGGGATTCCAGGCATATCCAAAAGCAAGAAAG
>CAJWHU010000112.1 GCA_913041325.1 uncultured Fidelibacterota bacterium
AACTAGGTTATATGGATGGAGAAGAATTTGATCGATTAGTTAATCCAAAAGATATGATTAAACCAAAGAAACATGATCACAGTTAATGATCGGCCGTGGCTGAGTTTAATTTGACTTTTCTTTACAGTATGGTTTTTAATTTAACGATATCAAACTAGTTTAAGATTCATAATTCATGAAAATGAAAAAAATCCTAGTTAGATGCTTGCTTCTTATTTTAGCTGGCATGATTGGATTAATTGCCATAGTTCTGGTTTTGTCGAGAAATTTACCTTCGCTCGAACAACTAGAGAACTATGATCCAGATCTTGTTACACGAATATATTCTGCTGATGGAGTTGTTTTAAATGAACTTTTTGTTCAGAAGAGGGTGTTCATAGAATTAGACAGAATACCCGAACATATGCAATATGCAGTTGTTTCATCTGAAGACCGAAGATTTTTCGAACATTGGGGTTTATCCATGAGGAGTATTGCGCGAGCAGTAATGGTTAACACCTTATCCTTGAGCTATAGACAAGGCTTCTCTACACTAACGCAACAACTAGCTCGGAATCTGTATAAGTCAGTTGGTTTCGAAGACAGTATTCTTAGGAAGCTAAAAGAAATGATTACTGCCATTCAAATTGAAAGGACTTATACAAAAGAAGAAATAATCGAAATGTATCTCAATACCGTACATTTTGGGCACGGCACATATGGAGTAGAGGCTGCTTCGAAAAGATTCTTTGGAAAAGAATCTAGGTTTTTATTGGTTGATGAATCTGCTTTATTAGTTGGACTGTTACCAGCTCCAGCAAGCTATTCACCGATAAATCATCCTGAAAAGGCAATTCGACGCAGAAACACTGTTTTAAGACTAATGCGAGATCAGGGGTACATAAGAAAAGGAGAGTATCAAGAGAATAGGGCCAAAACTCTTGAGACTGTTTTAGAGGTACCTAAAAGGGGCAGTGCACCATACTTTACCGAGTACGTCAGAAGGGTATTAGAAAAAGAGGATACAAAGCTTGGAATTAATATTTATAGAGATGGTTTAAAGATATACACAACACTTGACTCTAGACTGCAAGCTATAGCTGAAGATGCAGTTATGAAAACTGTAGCTGATGACCAAAAACGCTTAAACAAAAGGTTATTTAATGACAGAGAGGAGTTTGAAAGTTTAGCTTACTTAACAATTTACCCTGAAGATAGTATAAAAATGATGTTGGAAGGCGAGGGGCAGTTATATAAGGATTTGAGAGATAAGTTATTAGTACAATGTGCATTCGTGGCTCTAGACCCAAATACTGGGGGCATTATTGCAATGGTAGGAGGAAGGCCAGATTATCATGACCAATACAATCGTGCAGTTCAAGCGCGAAGACAACCTGGGTCGGTATTTAAACCATTTGTCTACACAACTGCATTAGATAATGGATATCCTGTGACGGAGCAACTATTAAACCAACCAGTGGTGTTAAATATCCAAAATATGGATGGTACATGGGTCAAATGGAAGCCTCAAAATTATGATGGAAGTACTGGTGGTTTAACTACGTTCAGAGAGGGTCTCAGAAAATCATTAAATTTAATTTCTGTAAGAATGGTTCAACAAGACATAGCCCCCGCAGAGCAAGTAAAGCTAACAGCAAAAAGAATGGGTATAAATACTGATATCAGAGCAGTTGATGCTATTGCATTAGGTACATCCGAGGTTCTCCCAATTGAAATGGTTAGTGCATACTCCGCATTGGCAAACAAGGGTGTTTATTCAAAACCTTTTGCAATAACAAAAATTGAAGACCGATATGGTAATACCATCAAAGAATATTATCCTGATCGTAAAGAGGTATTAAGTGAGGAGACCGCATATTTAATGACTAGCCTAATGCAAACCGTAATGGATAGGGGCACAGGTGGAAGTGCAAGATGGAAGTATAAATTCAATCGTCCAGCTGCAGGTAAAACAGGTACAACACAAGCATGGAGTGATGCATGGTTTGTCGGATTTACTCCACAGATAGCAGCCGGATGTTGGTTTGGTGTTGATGATTTTCAAGTTCCTCTTGGTCCTGGTCAGGATGGAAGTAGGGCGGCTTTACCTGCATGGTCAATGTTTATGAAAGCTGCACACGATAGCCTGGCATTACCATTGGCTAAGTTTGAGAAGCCAGGGGGCATTCAAGATAGAGAAATTTGTAATGTCACAAAAAAATTACCTCTCCCTGCTTGTCCTGTTGAAAAAGAAATATTTAAAGAGGGAACTGAGCCTACGCAGAACTGTAAGGTACACAAAACGGGGTAAAAGTTTATAGAAATAGTGGGACTGGTTTGTATTCTGCGTTAATTGAATATGCGGTCTTTAAAAATTTCTCCGCATTATCAATCTTTCTCTTATTTGAACCAAAAATACGTGCTATAGGCTCATTTGAATTAACAAAATCCCCTAGCTTTTTATATAATTCAATACCTGCACTATAATCAAGCTGATCTCCAAACTTTTGAGCAACGCAGCCCATTTGTACCAGACACCAGCCTAGTAATTCAGTATTAATTTCAGCTATTATACCATGCCTATCCGCTTCTAGTATCTTTTGATATTTTGGTATGGTTTTTAATTCTAATTGACTAATTGACCCACCTTGTAGATTGACAGATTGTTGAAATTTTTGAAACGCTTTACCGCTATCGATGGCTCTCATGAGAGCGCTATATGCTGATTTTGTATCAGAATATAATCTGCTCTGTATTAGAATATGTTTACCAAGTTCTAAGGTTATCTTAATTAAATCATCAGGACCATTTCCTTTCAAGCAATCCATTGCCTCTTTAACTTCACATGCTAGACCTGAAAATCTTCCTAGTGGCTGGTTCATACTTGTATAAATAACATCTGTGCTTACATTAAATGCTTTGCCTATATTTTTAAGCCATTCACCAAGTTGCGCACCTTGCTCCTTTGTTTTCATGAATGCACCATTTCCAACTTTGATATCAAGGACTAATCCCGATATACCTTCTGCAATTTTTTTACTCATAATGGAACCGCATATTAGGGGAATGGATGGAATCGTTGCTGTTTTGCTCCTCAGGGAGTATATTCTTTTATCAGCTGGGCATACTTCATTTGTTTGCGCAATAATTGCATATCCGCATTTATTTACCCACTTTTTAAATTGATCCAGGCTAGGCGACGTATGAAAACCAGGAATGGATTCTAATTTATCAATAGTACCACCTGTATATCCCAACCCTCGTCCGGCTATCATTGGTACCTTTATATCTAAGCATGCTAAAATGGGTGCCAGGATAATTGATACTTTATCTCCAACCCCACCAGTTGAATGTTTGTCTGCAACATATTTCTTTGTATGACTAAAATCAACTTTTGACCCTGAATTAAGCATTATTTCTACTAAAATAAATGTCTCATCCTCACTCATTCCATTAAAATATGTTGCCATAAGCATTGCTGACATTTGAGCGTCTGTTACCTCTCCATTTAAATACCCATTAAAAAATGAACTTAGCTCGCTTTTACTAAGACTTTTACCGTCACGTTTTTTTGATATAAGGTTCGAGACAATCAAAATTAATTCGATTTTTTTTTAAATATTTTAAACACAGAAATTGGCGCACGTTCACGGATAGTATAGAGAATTAGGTACAATGCCATAATTAGTAAAACTGCGTTAGGAGCCCACATACCAACCGCAGGTGTAACTTCACTTCGGTCTGCGAGTTCTTCACCGCCAATAAGTAATATATAATAGATCAAGAAAAAACCAAAACTAAGCGATGTACTTACCGCAAACCCTCCTTTTTTTGCCATAACTCCAAGCGGCGCTCCAAGTAGTACGAAAAGAATACATGCAACGGGGAGTGAAAATTTCTTATGTGCCTCTACTAAATATTTATTGTAGCCTCTTGAATAACTAGAAATTAAGCTAAGTTCATTTTTCATTTGTCTATCCAGACTGCGCAGTTGTCTTTCACGTTTATATATCACACCTTTGCTCAAGCTTGTATCATTCTTTATCGAATTTCTTGCAGCAGAAATCACTGAGGATCCATCTTTAACTGATTTAGGTAATATGCTGTCACCTAGGACCCTACTAAAGGAGCTACGGAGTCGACTTTTTACTATATTCATCTTGTTTTCATAATTACTCACCTTTTTTAAAATCATAGGTATGGTCATTTCTCTATCGGTTCTATTTGAAGAGTCACGACGGTTCAATAGAATGTTGTCTGCTGGTATTAAAATTTTATGAGTATCAAAAATGATCCTTCTATAATTTGTGTGATCTTCGCTCTCTAGCTCATGAATTTCACCATCGTGCAGTGTTAGTACAAAAGCGTCTGACAATGTTGAAAGTGTTCCAGTTTGTGAATAAATACTGGTTTGCGAATCATGTTTTCCTTTACTAAAAATTCTTACATCTGACATCATATCGCCTGCCATTCCTCCAACTATCATGCTGTAATTTGGAAGGTCGTCAAGAAAAACACCGGGTTCAATATTCATTCCAGGACTTTTTTTATAAATGTCGCCAGATAATAGTCGTGCGCGAAAATTCATATCGGGGAGAATGAAATTATTGAATACAACTAGCAAAAGAGCAACTGTTGTTCCAAATAAAATAGGGGACAGAATGATCGTTGTGAAGCTAATTCCGGATGCTCTCATGGCATTTATTTCATTGTCTTCTGAAAGGCGCCCGAAAGTCATTAGTGTTGCAAGTAATACTGCCATTGGCACTGATAATGCTATTATCCAAGCAAGATTTAAGAATAAATATTCTAAGATTGTTAACACATCCAAGCCTTTTCCTAGAAAACGATCAATTGCTCGAAGTAAAAAATTTATGAACAAAAGGAATGTGATCATGAATAGGGAAAAGAAAAATGGGAGGAGCATTTCTTTGATGAAATATCTTGAGAGAAGACTCATATCTAAAATTACATTTATATAGATTAATTTATTAAAAAATTAATTTAGGTTAAATCACTTCAAAACTGTGTGTAAGTATTTTAAGTTTCGTGGCTTTAATTCAACATATATTGAGCTAAAGTTATATGGTGGGTGTAGCTCAGCTGGTTAGAGCACCTGGTTGTGGCCCAGGAGGCCGT
>CAJWHU010000113.1 GCA_913041325.1 uncultured Fidelibacterota bacterium
TTTGAACTATTGAGTGAGTTTGACCAAACAGAAAATACAATGCCCACTCTTGATTACGGAAAATATCTGGTGGACAGGTACATGAATCCAACTATTGATTATGCTATTTCATCTGCCAAGAAACACTATCCCTTTATCACGTACCTATTGCAAAAAATGTTCGGGAAAAAATTAAAACTAAAAAAGAATCAAGCGGAATTAATTGACAGTAAACTATTTCGTAAGTACAGAAAATATATGATTTTCCTATTTAAAAAAATATAATGTTACCAATAGAACCCAAGATCAGAAAACCTAAAATTCGCCTCGAAATTTCAAAAGGATATAAGTTTGTCAACGATACAGTTCAGGCAAATAAGTTAAATACAGTTTGTGAAGAGGCAAAATGCCCTAATATCTATGAGTGCTGGGACAGAAAAACTGCCACAATTATGATCCTTGGAGATATTTGTACTAGGGCATGCGGCTTTTGCTCAGTTAAGACTGGAAAGCCAAAATGGCATGACCCTGCCGAGCCTTTCAGGACCGCGATGGCAGTTAAAAAGATGGGTCTCAAACATGTTGTGATTACATCGGTTGATAGAGATGATCTTAAAAATGATTATGGAGCCACTGTCTGGGCTGAAACAATAGATCAAATTCATTTACATGTGCCTAATTGCAACGTTGAGGTTTTGACTCCTGATTTCAAAGGTCATAAACCATCATTGCTTAAAGTATTCAATTCAGCGCCTGAAATATTTAGTCATAATATTGAATGCGTTGAGAGAATCAGTAGAGAAGTAAGGAGTCAAGCCAATTGGCAAAGAAGCTTTAATGTACTGGGACTATCTGTAAAAAACGGTTTAAGAACAAAGACAGGAATGATGGTTGGTCTTGGAGAGCGTTTTGATGAAGTGATAACGACGATGAAACAAGCTGCAGAAATAGGTGTCAAAATTTTTACGATTGGTCAATACCTACAACCGACAAAAAATCACTTACCCGTTAAAAGATATGTTGAAGAAGATGAGTTTCAAGACTACAAGCTATTTGGTTTGGAAGCAGGTTTTGACGTCGTAAAATCAGGAGCTCTTGTAAGGAGCTCTTATCATGCAGATGAAGGTATCTGATATAAAATGTGTCAATATTGCATAAATTTTTTTTTTATAAGACTATTAATCATAAGAAAGGCTTTGGCATATTCATTGTAGAATTAAATCTACAATCAAATTAAAAGGTTAAACATGGCTGAAAAACTATCCGAAAAAGAAATTGATGATTTCGATATAAAACAAACAGATCAGTATCCCGTAATGCCGTTGAGAAATACTGTCCTTTTTCCTCAGCAAGTTATTCCAATCTATATTGGTAGAGAAAGAAGCTTGAAACTTATTAATGAACTGGATCCAAAGAAGCGATATATAGTCGTTGTCGCTCAAGAAGATGGATCCATAGAGGATCCAAAGCCTGAAGACTTGTATTCCTATGGTACACTAGCTCAAGTTTTAAAAGTCTTCGACATGCCAGATAATAGCAAATCAGCTATAGTTCAAGGTATTTCAAGGGTGAAGATAATGGAGTATCTAAGTCATGATCCTTACTTCTCTGCTGCAGTTGCCTCAATGGAGGACAAGCCAATTGATGATAGCCTTGAAGTTGAAGCCCTTGCCAATAATTTGAGACAATCATTTGAAGACTTAATGAAAGTTGCTCCCAATCTCACTGAAGAACATTCTGGCATGCTCAAAAACATACAGAAACCAAATAGGCTAACCGATCGAGCAATTTCTGTTATTACCATATCAAATCAAGAGAAACAAGAAATACTGGAAGAGCTTGATATCAAAACTAGGATTGAAAAAGCACTTAACCTTATATCGAGAGAAATACAAAGAATAAAACTTGGAGAAGAAATTCAATCAGAGGTGCATGATGAAATAACCAAGACGCAAAGGGAATATTACTTACGAGAACAAATGAAGGCTATCAAGAAAGAATTAGGCGAAGACGAGGGTACAGTTGAAATTAAGGAGCTTGAGGAAAAAATTAAGGCTGTCAAAATGCCAGAAGAGTCCCAGAAGGTTGCGATGAAGGAGTTAGATAGATTATCAAGAATACCTACTCAATCACCAGAATATAATGTGTCAAGAACCTACATAGAGTGGCTGGTGGATTTACCCTGGAGCGAAAGTACACAAGACCGTATTGATTTAAAAGAAGCAATGAAAATTTTAGACCAAGATCACTATGGACTTGAAAAAGTAAAAGAGAGAATTATCGAATACTTGGCTGTAAGAAATTTAAAACAGAAAAAGAATCCTAATGGCACTGTAAGAGGACCCATACTCTGTTTTGGAGGCCCACCCGGTGTTGGGAAAACCTCACTTGGAAAATCTATTGCCAGAGCAATGGGCAGAGAGTTTGTGAGGTTATCTTTAGGTGGGGTGAGGGATGAAGCAGAGATTCGCGGTCATAGACGTACTTACATCGGAGCGCTGCCGGGTCGAGTCATTCAAAGTATAAAAAAAGCAGGTAAAAATAATCCTGTTTTTATGCTTGATGAAATAGACAAGTTGGGTTCAGATTTTAGAGGAGACCCATCCTCTGCTCTTCTAGAAGTTCTTGACCCAGAGCAGAATCACTCTTTTAGTGATCATTATCTAGAGGTAGACTTTGATCTAAGCAAAGTCATGTTTATTGCCACAGCAAACTATCAAGATGCGATACCTCCTGCTTTAAGAGACAGAATGGAGATTCTTGACTTTTCTGGATACATTGAAGATGAGAAACTCCAGATTGCAAAAAGGCACATACTTCCAAAACAAGTGGCTGAAAATGGTTTAGATAGCGAGCAAGTATCATTTGATCCCAGTTCAATAAAAGAATTAGTTAGATCATACACTAGAGAGGCAGGAGTAAGAAATCTAGAAAGAGAAATAGCAAATGTTCTCAGGAAAGTCGCAAGGGATCTGGTAGAACAGAAAAGTAAAAGCATAAAAATCACCAAGAAGAAAGTAGGTGATTATCTCGGTGCACCGAGATTTTTTTCTGAACTCGCAGAGAGGTCCACTAAGCCAGGTGTAGTAACTGGGCTTGCTTGGACGGCAGCTGGCGGTGACATATTATTTGTAGAATCGACTAAGATGAGTGGTAAAGGCAAACTGACTCTCACTGGACAGTTAGGCGATGTTATGAAAGAATCAGCGACCGCAGCGCTTACTTTTGTCCGAGCAAACGCTCGAAGCTTTGAAATTGATGCCAATTTCAATGAAAACTCAGATATACATGTTCATGTACCTGCCGGAGCGATTCCAAAAGATGGTCCATCAGCTGGCGTCAGTATGGTAACATCTTTAGTATCATTATTGACAAGTATCCCCGTTAAAGAAAAAATTGCTATGACAGGCGAGATCACTCTTAGGGGCAATGTATTGCCAATTGGAGGAGTTAAAGAGAAAGTAACTGCGGCACATCGTTCAGGAATTAAGGAAGTTATACTCCCTGATCAGAATAGAAAGGATCTTGAAGATGTTCCCAAGCACGTTGCAAAAGATCTAGAAATACATTTTGCCAAGGAGATTAAAGATGTCCTACGTTTAGCAATTCCAGAGCTTTTCAACAAGAGTAAAAAATCCTAATATTTAGTAAAAGAAATAACTAATATTCCAATAATACTTATGGGCGATTAGCTCAGTTGGTTAGAGCACTGCGTTTACACCGCAGGTGTCGGGAGTTCGAATCTCTCATCGCCCACTAAATAATGGTTTATTGTAGAGTTAAGAGAAAGAGTTAGTGTACCTCCAGCAAAGTAAGTAGAAACGGCTATTTTACTTTTTGGTTTTAGTAATATGATCATCGTAATAATAGGTAGTGGTGTTCTTAAAGTATTAATAGCAAAAAAACTCTACCTGCAATAATTTTTCAAGTACCAAACGGTTAAGCAATTAAACCCTTTATCAATTTTTGGTTAAAACATATTATTGAAAAAAACAATTTTGGATAGATAATGCAACGCAATCGACTCATATCATTCTTATTTTTTTTGGCTTTACTCAATTCAAAATCATTTCCCCAAATCAATTTCAACGTTAATTGGACACCATATGTTACGTATTATTTAAGTATGGTTGATATCAATACGGGTGAATCGAATATGCCTATTTTTCTAGCAACACTGGAGCGAAGCGGAGATGCTCCAGATGTTGTTGAGGTACACATAGAATTTGAGATAATCATTGATTCAGAAGCTTTAAATGTAAACAACGTAACCTTAGTTAAATTAGAAACAATAGATCCTCTCAAACTTGGCGCTCCGATACAAATTTCGAATATGGATTTAAACCTTTCCACCGATGCTTTGTATGATAACACCGGTAATCCAGTTAATCTGAGCATAGATATAACTGAGCAAATGGATTTTGCTGAGGCAGAAGAGATGATGAGCGCTATAATACAAACTGGGCAGCTTCCTGATGGGGTGTATACCTTTCGTGTCACAGCCACCTCAGAGAATGGTCAGCAAATTGTTGAAGAAGATATATTAAATATTTCCAATCCTAACCTTTTAGAGCTTGTTTCACCTGGTGGTATTTTGGCAGACACATTAATCAATGAGGTATATACTTCATATCCTGTTTTTCAGTGGGAATCAGATCCATGTAATTACATTAACCCGATAACAGGATTAAACGGCTGTGCTTACTTCATTCGTGTATCAGAGTTTAGGAGCGATGAACACTCCTCAATCGATCAAGCAATAGAGTCAGTGACAAGACTGCCTCTCGATCAAAGTATTGGTTTCCATGAAGTAGGTTCCGGAGTTAAGACATTTCAGTATCCTACAGATGCTGGAGATTTGCAGCCTGGTAAGGTGTATGTATGGCAGGTCAGGAAAGATCTGGTGACAACAGCAGGTACGGAGCAATTATTGAGTGATATTATGGCGTTCAAAATTAAAGATTTTTCGTCTAATAGTAACACAGTTGGAAGTGTTGAGACCTCCTCACCAGCATTTGTTTTGCTAAAAAATTTAATTGGAGACGACACAGTAAACACCATATTTGGTCAGGGAGGTGAGGGCGAAGGAATGACATTAAATGGCAATATATTACTAAACGGTGAGAGCATAGATTT
>CAJWHU010000114.1 GCA_913041325.1 uncultured Fidelibacterota bacterium
ACCCTGCTATGAGTACATCTTTTTGTGTGTGATCAATTGCCTCTCTTGCTAAATCAATAGCTTTTTTATGAAAAAAACTAAACTTATCTGATAGATTATTAGCCTCTAATCTCTCTGGTGTTGTCGAATATGTATTGAGTGTAACAATTCTAGCCCCAGCTTCAATAAAATCTACATGTGCTTTTTTTACTAGTTCAGGCTCTTTTAACATAACGTATGTTGACCAAAGCGGATGAGGGTCTGACTTCGAATTTTTTATAAGTTCTTGTCCCATTCCACCATCAAGAAGTATAATTTTTTTTTGCATTTAATATCCTCTTATTTGCCTTCTGGAAAAATACCTTTAGGCGAAAACCTTAAAACCAAAAGAAGAAGAAGACCCATCATTATATACCTCATATGAGCAGCATTGTTAATAAGATGTACTCGCAAAGAGTTGGTCTCACTTAAAGGACTTGTTACAAACTCAACTATAAATAGGCCAAAAGGTTCTGCCTCAACCCATAGGAACCAGACAAGAAATCCACCAATAATAGAACCGTAGTTGTTTCCCGTTCCACCGATAATAACCATAACCCAAACTGTAAAAGTGAATCTTAACGGTTGATATGCTATAGGAGTAAACTGACCTTCAAGAGTTGTTAGCATAGCGCCAGCCAGACCTACTACAGCAGAACCTAGTATAAAGATTTCAATATGCCTTGCCTTTATATTTTTGCCCATCGCTCGTGCTGATACCTCATTATCTCTAATAGCGCGCATCATTCGACCCCAAGGAGATTTAAGAGCAATTTCAAATAAAGAGAAAAGGACAATTAATACAGTTAGGAATAAAGATGAATAGCAAAGTTTTACAATTATTGATGATGTTTCAACGAGTGGAAACTGGTATCTTTCACAAAATTCTATAAACCATTTACTTTCTTGAAGGCTTAACTCATAAGGCACCGGTCGAGGCAAAGCATTTACATTTTTTACTCCCCTAGTTAACCAGTCTTCATTTTTTAGAACATAGATAATGGTTTCTGCAATACCCAACGTGGCAATTGCTAGATAATCACTTCGAAGACCAAGAGTTATTTTCCCGATAAGCCAAGCAACAAATCCTGCTGCAATTGCTCCAATGATCCATGAAAATATTATTGGCATGCCGAAGCCCCCTAGAAAACCGGTTGCAGCCGGTTCAAAGGCTTCAATTTGTTCTACCGCTGGAGAGCCTATGAAATTTATGAAAAATAAGCCTATTATGATTGTGAGGGAAATTAATAGCCTTCGAGTTATTTTAGACAAGAGGATTCTCGTGTTCAGTAAGATGCAGATCGCGACAACAAGTCCAATAATCAATCCGCACAATAGTATTGAAAATCCACCTATGGATATTGTTTCCGTAACTGGAGGGTGAGATATCAGTACTGCTGCAAGCCCTCCTATAGCTGCGAATCCCATAATCCCAGCATTGAAAATCCCAGCGTAGCCAACTTGAATATTTACGCCCAAAGCCATGATTGCTGATATAATGCAAATGTTAAAGATCGCAAAAGCGACGTTCCAGCTCTGAAAAAATCCGACTAGAAAAAGGGCAGCAAAGAATATTGAAAATACTGTAAATCTTCTGTTCCAATAGTTCATATCGTTTTTCCACTAAAAATGCCTGTTGGCCTAATAATCAAAACTATTACCAATATAATGAACGATACAGCGTATTTATAATCAGTAGCTAAAAATTGCATCATACTATCAGGAGCAAGATTTTCTGGAAGAATATACCCCAGCACTCGTTTGTATGCAAAAGTAACAATTAATTCCGATAGTGCTATTATGTATCCTCCGATAAATGCTCCAATCGGATTTCCAACTCCTCCTAGAATCGCGGCTGAGAAAATGGGAAGAAGCATTTGTAAAAATATGAAAGGCTTATAAATCTTGTCTAGCCCATATAAAACTCCTGCAAAAGTTGCAAGAGATCCAGCTATAATCCAGGTCACTAAAACCACCTTATTTGGGTCTATTCCAGATAAAAGAGCCAATTCCTCATTATCTGAAAAAGCTCTCATTGATTTTCCAGTTTTGGTTGAATTAAGAAACCAAAAAAGAGAAATACTTAGAAAAAGTGTAATTCCAATGGTAAGAGCTTGAGTGGTTTTCAACCCAAAACCCTGCTCTAATCCAGTAAAATTTTTAAAATCTCTGACCGAAAAAATAAAACGGACTCCATCATTAAAAGATTGGTCACCTGGCCCTATTATGAATCTTATTAGACCAGCAGTTAGAAACATAACTCCTATTGATGCAATTAGTGTTATTATTGGATCGGCTTTTTGTTTGCGATAAAAAGAAAAGACAAACTTTTCGATAACAATGCAATACAACACACAAAAGATTACTGCTATTGGAACAAACAAAAGCGCAGTTGGTAAAAAAGAAAATGAAAAACCGTAGCTTTGACCTAGCCAAGTAAAAAGAATACATATCATAGTCCCAAATGACATTAGCTCTCCATGTGCAAAATTTGAGAATCTTAAAACTGCATAGATTAGAGTTACCCCTAGAGCTCCAAGGGCTAACTGGCTTCCATAAGTAAGTCCTGGGATAACTATGAAATTAATAATAAGTGCGAGAGCGTTAAAATAATCCATCTAGCCTCCGAGAAATGCTTTTCTGACTTCTTTATTTTTTAGAAGTGATGAACCTTTATCTGTATATTTATTTTCTCCTTGAACTAAAACAAACCCTTTATTAGCAATAGCTAATGCCTGCTTTGCATTTTGTTCAACCATTAATATAGCTATTCCCTTAGAAGAAATTTCTGTTATTTTTTGAAACAGCTCTTTAACCACTATTGGAGATACACCAGCTGTCGGTTCATCTAGCATCAAAAGTTTCGGGTTCGTCATCAATGCTCTACCCACAGCAACCTGCTGCCTTTGGCCTCCAGATAATTCATTTAGTGTCTGCGATCTTTTTTCGTGAAGAATTGGGAAAAGAGAGAAAATATCTTGGATATTTTTATCTATGTCTTTATTGTTTAAAAAGCCTCCCATCTCGAGATTTTCTAATACCGTCATTGAATTGAAAACATTATTTGTTTGTGGAACAAAGCCCATGCCAAGTCCAACTCGTTCTTGTGGTTTAAGATTGGTTATATCTTGGTTGTCAAACATTATTTGACCCTTTTTTAATCGTAACATTCCAAATATGGCTCTCATTGCTGTAGATTTTCCTGCACCATTGGGGCCTACTATGACTGCAATTTCTCCCTTATTAACAGATATTGTACAGCTGTTTAGAATGGTGGTTTCTCCATAACCCCCTAGCATCTCAGTTGCATTTAAAAACGCCATTAAAATCTCTCTTTAAACACCAAGGTATGCTTCAATAACCTGGTCATTATTTTTTATTTTTTCGGCAGATCCACTAGTTAGAACAGATCCCTCTGTCATTACAATGATAGGATCACAAAGTTCAGAAATAAAATCAATATCGTGCTCAATCATGAAAAATGTATAACCTCTTTCTGTGTTAAGACGCGCTATAGATTTTGAAATCTTCTTCAAAAGGGTTTTATTGACACCAGCACCAACCTCATCAAGAAGTACTATCTTTGCATCCACCATCATGGTCCTTCCGAGTTCCAATAATTTCTTTTGACCACCTGATAGAATTCCTGCCTTTTCATTTTGAAGGTGATCCAGTCCAAGAAAATCCATAACTTCAGATGCTCTTTCGTAATTTATCTTCTCTTCATGCTTAATTTTTTTTGCAAAAAGCCAAGTATTAACAATATTTTCACCAGTCTGGTGACTAGGAACCATCATCAGGTTTTCTCTAACAGTAAGATTTTCAAACTCATGTGCTATTTGAAATGTCCTCAGCAAGCCTTTTTCAAATAGTTCATCTGATCTCAAACCCGATATATCTTCATTATCAAGAGCTATTGAACCGCTATCTGCTTTATAGAAACCTGCAATTATATTAAAAAGAGTTGTTTTTCCGGCACCATTGGGACCTATTAGCCCAGTGATCGTGCCTTTTTTTATTTCAATAGACACGTTTCTAACAGCTTGCAGACCACCGAAGCTTTTTGAAATATTTTTTAAAGTTATCATTACTTTGTACCCTGGCTAGCAAAAGCAAGCCAGGGCCTTTGACAATAATATTATCTGTAAGCTACAGTAACATTCTTTTGGTTTTGCACTTCTATTTGTGCATAATTCCCAGCACTTTCACCACCGCCTACGAGTTCAACGGCGGAAGCACCAACATAGTCTATATCCTTTCCATCTTCTATTAAATGGAGAGCTTTATCGAGTTCACCAGGATATATTTTCTCTCCTGGAGCATTTGCGATGTCCATTATTTTTGATTTATAGACTTGGCTGTCTGAAGACTTTGCAGCTTCCATTGCAAGAAGCATAAGTGCAGCGGCATCATAGGATTCCATTGCAAACGGCCCACTCTTAAATCCTGCAGCAGTTGCCATATCGCTGAACTTTGCAGCGCCTGGGCTATCTGTCCCGGGAACTGTTCCAATTGAACCATTTAGACCGGATCCTATTTCTTTTGGTAGACCTTCACCTATCATACCATCTGGAAGGAAGAAAATGTCAAATGCACCAGTGTCCAATGAAGCTTGAATTATCCCGTTTCCTCCCTGGTCTAGGTATCCGGCAACAACCAAAATGTCTCCACCGGCCTGAGCTAGAGCGCCAACTTCAGCGCTATAGTCTCCCTTGTCAGTTTCATGCGGGGCACTTATTGTAACGGTACCGCCAGCAGCTTTATGATTTTCCTCAATACTAGCAGCCAACCCTTTTCCATAGTCATTGTTAACGTAGGATATAGCTATGTTAGTTAAGCCTTTTTCCTTTAAAATATCAGCTACTACCTGACCCTGACGTGCATCAGAGGGTGCTGTTCTAAAGAAAAGACCATTATCCTCTACTGTGGATAAAGCAGGGGAAGTAGCTGAAGGAGATATCATAACCATTCCGTTAGCCATAGCTACTTGTTGAAGAATAGCTGTTGTAACGCCTGAGCAGTCAGCTCCCATAATCCCATTAACTTTATCTGAAGTAA
>CAJWHU010000115.1 GCA_913041325.1 uncultured Fidelibacterota bacterium
TTTCCCTTGGACTCATGTCCCTAAGATCAAATGAGGAGCATCAAAAAATGTTTGGGTCGGATGCATTAGTAAATCACAACATTAAAGGCGCGTATTTTACCTGGTTAGGGCCGAAAGCGGATATTTTCTTAGAGTATGCCGATAAAATCTCCACAGAAAAAACTAATCTTTTTGAAAATGTTCCCAATGATACGATTAAAAAAGGTTCTGGGTACTACCAAAATATTAATTTATACTTAAAAAACTGGGGCCTTTCAACTGAATATAAACGCTATTCTTTTGATAAAGCACATGGAGAGTTCACTGCAAATGATTATGGTAACCAAATAGAATATCAGCAAATGCCTACATTGGTTATGGAACATAATTCAACATTACTCAATCGCGTCACCCACAATAACAATTTTAATGATGAAAGAGGTTTACAGGTTGCACTAAACGGCAACATTCAAAATTTTTCCATACTTGCACAGTATGCACATTTGAGCAGAAATGAAGAATGGCAATCAATTTCAGGTTATGAATGGGTGCATAGTTCTTTAAAAAATATTCTACCCAGTTCTAGTCCATCTGCCTTGCCATTCTGGGAAAATTATTTTGAGTTGAGTGGATATGCGCTAGATGATAAGTTATATTTTAAAATCGGCACTGGGCGAACAAAGGAAATTTTAAAAACTATTCGCTTTTTCAATGGCTTACAAAGAGATCAATCCATTGACACATTCTGGACATATGATACTACTGATACCGTTTTTTATGGTCAAGAATACAAGATAATTGACTCACTAGAAATCTTTGATACCACTTTCTCACAATATTATTCAGTAGAATCAAAACTTTGGAATCAAAAAAAGGCTTTTACCTTACCAATAGAACTCAACTACTCATTTGACAGTGGATATGGATTACAGATAGGTTTTCAATATCAAGAAATAAAGAATGTTGATAGAGCAATTGGTAATGCAACATCCTTTAGTTCATCAGATTCTTCCTGGATTATGTTCAACTCTGCAGACTTTAATGAATATTATGATTCTTCGTCAACAAATTTATTTAATGCGGACGGTCTTGTGGAAAAGCAATATAACAGACTGTTAAGTATTACTGTCAGCAAGGCTCACAAATGGTCATTTACCGTCAGCCAAGATTGGACAAATGCATACGAAGAGTGGATGCCCACTGATTCTTATTACAATCCACTAGAGGCAATCGTATCAGGAGATTATAAATACATTTTTGGTAAAAGAAATAAAACAGGCATTCCTAGCTGGCTTAAAGATAGATGGATTTCTGCAGAATTCATTTACAACATTAATTCATCTCAAAGATTATCTATTATGTATGGCTCTATTATGGGTGGGCTGTTTTGTTCGAATGGCATATGTAGAATCATCCCAGCATTTAATGATGGTTTGAAAATTTCTTTTGCTGCTACGTTCTAGTTGCAAGAACATTTATCTATCCGAATAAACTTATTCCATTTTAATTTATAAATTAAGCAATATGATTTATTGTTTTAAGAACGTAGCAAGAGCTTTTACAGTACAAGCCCTGATCACAATTTTTTTAAATGGCCAATCAGATTTTTTATTCAATAATATTTCAGTAAATGATGGCCTTTCAGAATCCACAGTAAAAGTAGTCTTTGAGGATAAAGACGGGTTTATTTATTTTGGAACAGAAAATGGATTAGATTTATATAATGGTTATGAGTTCGAAAGTTTTCAAATGAATGCATTCGATACTACAACCATATTTGGCAATAAAATAAGCACTATATACCAAAGCAAAAAAAATAAATTATGGTTAGGCACAGAGCTTGGTGTTACCGTTTTTAATTTGAATGATAGATCTTTTTCTCGCCCTTCAGCGCTTCGGTCAACTGAATCACAAGACCTTGCAAATTCTGATGTGATTATTGAAGATGATTATGACAATATTTGGCTGAAAATACCTACGTCAGGATCAATTTATAGATTCAATACTAGTACAAACAAAACCCTTTGCATAAATTGTTCTACTAACTCAGAAATGAATACCGCAAAAGGGACGTATCTTTATAGTGACAACAACAATGGTGTATGGGTTGGGAGCGAAAATGGTCTTTTTAGATACAACAGTAAAAAGAATGCAGTTGTGAAATTTTCATTTTCAGACGACATCAATGATAGCAAAGTGAATGTAATCAAAGAAGGTGAGATTGGTGATCTTTGGATAGGTACTGAAAATGGCCTCGTAAGAATTGACCTAAGTACGCGTAAGGTTATAAATATTTATCAAACATCTAACAATCATAACTCGATTGTTTCAAATAATATTAAGGATATTGATTGGAACAATGCCGAAAAAGAGCTCTGGTTAGCCACTGACAAAGGGCTATCACGGTTCGTACTAGAGAACGAACAATTTTTTAATATCCAAACTACGCCTTATGCCGATGGAATCATTGAAAATAATATAAGCGAGATACTTTACGCGACAAAATCTGAAAGATTGTGGTTCACAACTGAAAACTACCCTGGAATAAATTGCTTATCAGTGGTGTCAAATATCTTTGATGGAAAAAATGATACAATTTTTACACATTTTGAGCATGACCCTATTGACTCAAGATCAATTGCAGATAATAACATTACTGATTTTATTGAAGATAGAGCGGGAAACATCTGGATATCAACCGCACAAAATGGTGTCAGTTTTAATTCATATGTTAATCCTAAGTTTATAAACTTTAAATATGATTCAGAAAATGAGTGGGGTCTTAAAAGTAATAAGATTTATTCAATAGCAGTTCAAGATGATGGCATGTTGTGGGTCGCTACCGGTTTTGGCTTGGAGCTTTTGTCTCCTGATGGAATAAGGGATTACGAGTACGATAAATCTGATCTAATGGTCAATTATGTTATCGATATTGGAACAATTAAAGATCATATACTCTGGGCGGCAACAGATCTTGGTGTCTTAAAAATCAACACAATGAATGACGATGTTATAAGATTTACATCCTCAAAAGAGACACCTAAAAAGGGGAGATTAGCTAATAATCTAGCTCATGATATATCCCTGATTGGTGATAAGGTGTGGGTGGCATCAGAATCAGGTTTATCGATAATTGACACTCTCTCAAATTCAGTTTTTAATATAAATGATAAATTAGCAATTAGGCTCATTCATGAAGATAATGTCGGAGATATATGGCTTGGGTCTGATTCAAAAGGTCTCCACCGGGTTCAGAGAAAATTATTAAGTGACTTCGTTAAGGGGAAAAACATCAACCTTGATTCATACACATTTAATTCATTAGATGATGGCGGGATCTCCTCTTCAAAGATAACATGCATTGCTCAGGATAGCTTAGGCACCATCTGGATAGGTACAAACGGTGGGCTTAATAGATATTCTAAAAAAAATAAAACTTTCACACACTTTTTTACAAGCGATGGCCTGCCAAGTAATTATATAACCGGTATCGTAGTAGATAGGGAAAATAATCTCTGGGTTAGCTCAAAAAGGGGTATTTCGTTTTTTAATCAGCAAAATGAAGTTTTTAAAAACTATGGTCTCGTCGATGACATAGGCAATATAGATTTCCATAGGAATAGTTTTGATGTGAGCAATAAACTAGAGATCTACTTTGGAGGACCCCTAGGTATAACCAAAATCGTACCACATAACATACGGTACAACCAATATAAACCACCATGTAAAATTACAAGGATTAAAAAAACTTACTTTGATGGGTCAGAGGAGGAATTTTACTCACACATAAAACAAAAAAATTCCTCTAACATTACTGAAAATATTACAATTGACCATAAGGTAAAGTCATTTACCATAGATTTTGTTTCTCTAAACTATCATAAAAGTAAAAAAAATAAATATAGATATAAACTAATTCCATTTGATAGAGACTGGATTGAATCTGGTGGTTTACGTTTTGCATCATATAACAATTTAGGAAGAAATACTTATAAATTTGTTGTGCAGGGCTCCAATGATGACGGAGTCTGGAGCAACCCTGAAAATCTGACAATTAAATTTGTACCTCACCCATTGCTCAGTTTAGCTGCGATAAGCGTTTATACGCTACTCGCTGGAATAATGATTTTTCTTTATGTGAGACATCGTATGATAAAACAGAAAAGTCAATTAGATGAAGAAAGACGCATTAAGGAGCTTGAGGAAGCAAGAGAGTTTCAAATGTCGTTGATTCCGCAGAATCCTCCTACTCACCCTGATTATGATATAGCATTCCACATGAAAACATCAACCGAAGTAGGCGGCGATTATTACGATTTCTTTCCACAAGAGGATGGATCAATGTATGTTGTCTGTGGAGATGCGACAGGTCACGGGTTAAACGCAGGAATGATGGTGTCAATAACGAAAGCTGGCTTATATGGCTCAAATTTTGATGCACCAGATAGCACCACAACTAGACTTAACAAAACTATCAAAGCTATTGATCTAGGGACAACAAGAATGTCACTGAATATGGCAAAATTTCACAATGGTTCGTTTGAATTCACATCTGCTGGAATGCCCCCTGCTTATTTATATAAAAGCAGGCAAAATAGTGTTGATGAAATTTTAGTACCAGGACTACCACTTGGTTCAATGAAAAAAGCTGATTTTGATTTACATTCTTTTAAATTAGAGAGCAGCGATGTTCTTGTCTTAATTTCAGACGGACTACCAGAATGTGTCAATCACGATGGAAAAATGTTAGATTATCAGGCCGTCAAAGATTGCATCTTAAAAAATGGGAGTAAAACTGCACAAGATATAGTCAATTCGTTAATAAATCTTGGAGACAATTGGATGTCTGGATTAATGAACGACGATGACATTACCTTGGTCGTTATTAAAAGAAAATAAAAAATTGTCAATTTTAATTGATCAATAGTTTAATACTTTTACTAAATTTGTGAGGATGGGAAAAAATTTACTATTATATTTTAAATCATCTCCTTAATTAGTTAAGACTATATAATTAATTATGCGCC
>CAJWHU010000116.1 GCA_913041325.1 uncultured Fidelibacterota bacterium
AAGATTCTTGGTGCTGAGGAAAAAATTCTTCTAATTGAGACAAAAATATTTTCAACCTTGTGCGATCAATTATTGGACAGTATTGGACCAATCTTAGATAATGCAAAACTAATAAACAAAATGGATTTGCTCTGTGCATTTGCTTACCAGGCAAATATTTTTAAATATGTTCGACCATCACTTCACTCTGAGCCATTAATTTCAATCAAGAGAGGTAGACACCCAGTCGTTGAAAAGTTACTTCCATCAACAGAAAAATTCATTCCGAACGACCTAGACATACATTCAGACAAGAATCAAATTCATATCATTACTGGTCCTAATATGGCGGGGAAATCAACCTATTTAAGGCAAATTGGGTTAATTGCTCTAATGGCGCAAATTGGAAGCTTTGTTCCTGCAGAATCTGCTAGGGTTGGTATTATTGATAGACTATTTACTCGAGTTGGTGCAAGTGATAATCTTTCTGCAGGGGAAAGTACTTTTTTAGTGGAAATGAGTGAAGCAGCGAGCATTTTAAATAACGCTTCTAATAGAAGTTTAATTTTGCTTGATGAGATAGGTAGAGGGACTGCGACATTCGATGGATTATCCATAGCATGGTCAATTATTGAATATCTACATGAAACTGATGGTTTAAATGCACGCACGCTTTTTGCAACACATTACCACGAGCTGTCAAGCTTAGAGAACTTGCTGGCAAGAGTGGAAAATCATTATGTTACAGTGAAAGAGTTTGATGATGAAATTGTTTTTCTCAGATCGATAGCAAAAGGAACCGGAAATAAAAGTTATGGTATACATGTCGCCCGAATGGCAGGCCTCCCCACAGTTGTAATACAAAGAGCTTTGGATATTTTAAACCATCATATTGATAATTCCTCAACTAAAATTAAAGGACTTCCACCAACTGATATGTCAACCGTACTGAAGTCTGAAAAAGCACAAAACAAAATCAGAAAGGCCTTAAACCAATTAGATGTTAACAACATGACACCAATTGAAGCTTTGCAAACACTAAATGCGCTTAAAAACGACTTCAATATCTAATTTATTACTTTTTATTTCCCTTAGTGCTAAAGGTTTATGCGAGGTAATTTGGGTAAGTTATGGTTGGGAGCTTTTTGATTACGTTAATGACGCGCGCTCTGCATCTTTAGGTACAGCTAATATTGCATATAATATTAGTACACCACATGCTTCAATACTTAATCCATCCCACATAAGCAAAATCAACAATAATGTATCACTAACACATCAGTCCCGATTTGCAAATATGATTAATACAGAATTGATAGGGTTCCAAGTTGGTGAGAAATCAGGAATAATTAATTTTAACATCATTTATCAAGGTATATCCAAAATACCTGATACTAGAGAAATGTTGCTTGATTGGGGAGAAGATGGCCAATTTGGTACAAATGATACTGGCGAGGGAAATGGAGTTATTGATCCTGGAGAGAGATTAGATAATAGTAGGCTTAAGTTCTTCAATCAGTATCAATTGGGTATCCATAGCGCATTTAGATCAACCATCTTTGGATTGCCAATTGGATTTGGATTTAAATTACTGTCTTATTCATTAGACAAGAAAATCGCAATTGGCGCAGGACTGGACATCGGCTATAATAAAAAAATAAATCAGACTCATTTCGGGATTGTTATAAAAAATTTCCCTGCTTCCGGTTTAATTTGGGAGGGAGGAAATGTTGAGGGAACATCTTTGTCTATGCTTGCTGGTTTATCAAGAGCAAAGAGTAATATATTTGGATCGCAGATAGATATGAATCAAATGTTAGGTTTTAATTTATACTCCTCAAGCGCGAACCAAGATTCAAATTATAGGAACGGGTTATTATCAATTGATGGTGCTTATGGTTGTGAAATTGTATATAAGAAAAAAATAATTGTTAGGATCGGGAAAAACTTTGTAAATGAAATTACAGGTGGCGTGGGACTATTATGGAGTCATGTATCCTTTGATTATGCATTTTTGAGCTCTAATGCAACTCCTGAAATTGGAGATCACCATTTATTGACTATAAATTTGTCAAGCGATTGGATTTCCTCAAAGTTTAATTTATAATTTTGGCTAGTCAGTAATAAAATACTAATCAATATTTATTGTTTGGATTTATATTTTGTAATTAATTAATTCTAAAAAAAAAGATAGACATGATAAAAAGTATGACAGGGTATGGGGTAGGCACTGCCGGAAGAGGCAATAATAGGGCTGAAATTACTGTCCGCTCTGTTAATTCTAGGTACTTAGAGATTAGCTTTAGGGGAATTTATTTAGACCCCAAACTAGAATCAGAGATCATTAACATAATTGAATCTAATTTGGAAAGAGGTAATATTGTAGTAACAATTGAAAATAAAAATTTTGGGAATGACAACATAGTCTTTAACCAACAGCGGTTTGAAACAATTAAAAATATACTGAAAAATATTCATGTCATTTATGGACAAAGACTGGATTTGAGCGACATAATATCGACGAATGATCTTCTTCTTAAAGAGGAAAATAGGAGTAATGATAAAAATATAATAAACGCAGTAAAAAAGGCCCTTAAACAACTAACGGTTATGTCTGAAATTGAAGGAAAAAACATTTACTTAGATTTAGTTGAAAGGATAGAACTTTTAAATGAGCTAATTTCTGAAACAGAGATAATTTCTAAAAATTACCAAGAGGAAAAACACGCTAACCTAAAAAATAAAATTTCTGAGTTATTAGGCACTTTTACTTTGGACGATGCAAGGTTAATTCAAGAAGTGGCATATTATGTTGAACGTGTTGAAATAAATGAGGAAGTTGTTCGGGTAAAAAGTCACCTTAATCAACTTAAAAGCTTTCTTGATGGCACGGGGCAAGTAGGTAAGAAGTTGAACTTTCTTCTGCAGGAAGTGAGTAGAGAGGTAAATACAATAGGTTCGAAAACTCCGCTACCGTCAGTAACTATTAAAATAGTTGAGATGAAAAGTGAAATAGAAAAAATTCGAGAGCAGGTGCAAAATATACAGTGATGATAAATTTTTTTACAATTTCTGCTCCCTCAGGTTCAGGTAAAACAACGTTATGTAAAGCTATCCAAATTGCAAGGCCTGAAATGAAGTGGTCTGTTTCATATACAACTAGAAGGAAAAGAATCATTGAAAAAAATGGTATTGATTATCATTTCATATCCCCTAAAAAATTTAACCATCTAATTGATAATGACCATTTTATAGAATGGGAGAACGTGCATGGCTTTTACTACGGTACTTCAAAAGAGACACTTATCAATACAATTCGAAATGAGGAAAAAATGCTCATGGAGGTAGATGTTAATGGATCGATGAAAATAAAAGAATTATATCCAAAGAAGACATTTTCTATATTTATTATGCCACCAAGTATCGGGCACCTCAGAAAAAGATTGGAGAGGCGAGGAACAGATTCTAGGGCTAGAATTGAAGTTAGGTTAAAAAGGTTCACAGAAGAGGTGAGTTTGAAAGAAAGGTTTGACCATGTTATAATTAATGAGAAATTAGAAAAAGCAAAACTAGAATTAATTGATATTTTAGACAAAAAAATAAAAGGAGTAAAAAATGGGATTGAAAACCATACCATTTCGCGAGATTGAGGAGAAAACGGAAAATATGTATGAGGCAGTTTCTGCTATGTCGCAGCAAGCTAAACTAGAGTTGCAGGATCGTATTGTGGCCAAGGCAATCATTGAGCATGAAGAAATTGGGGATGAGGATGTTGACGTTTTTGATGAGGTAGAGGACATATCTCCTGAGAATTACGAGGAAAAAGAAAAAGTAACAAGTATTGCAATAGACAAATTCATGGGAGGGAATGTTAAATGGAAAAGACCCACCTAGATTGTAAATGCTTACGAAAAATAAGACACATTCTTATTTAGAGCAAACTAAAGAATTGTATGGTAACGTTCTGTACTACGAAAAAGCAAACAGAACTGCCCATCCTAAGGATCCTTTAGTTGATAGCATAAATCAAAATGCTAAAATTTTAAATGATTATGAAGTGTCAATTTGTATGTGCCAAAAATGTCACTTGGGTGAATCTCGGATCAACTTTGTTTTCGGAGGCGGAGATCCAAGGGCTGAATTAATGCTTATTGGAGAAGCGCCGGGCGAGAATGAAGATAAAAGAGGAGAGCCGTTTGTTGGAAGGTCAGGTATTTTGCTTGATAAGATTTTGAGTGCGATTAACCTTAATCGTCAAGCCGGTGTATATATATCGAACGTACTGAAGTGCAGACCGCCGGATAACCGAAACCCCTTAAATTCTGAAATTAACGAATGTGAACCGTATCTAAAAAACCAAGTTAATATCATAAAACCTAAATTACTTGTTGCACTAGGAAAAATTGCGGGCAAAACTTTGACACGAGAAGATATACCCTTAAAAGAAATGAGGAAAAAAACATATTATTACAATGAAATACCGCTTAGAGTTACATACCATCCTGCAGCTATATTGAGGGACCCTAGTTTGAAAGCTGATACTTGGGAGGATTTTAAATGGATAAGAAATTTTTTAAGTAATTATGAAAGTCAATGATAATTTAAATGTTCAACCGCATTCTGAGGAAGCGGAATTGGCAGTTCTTGGCTCGATGCTTTCATCGAAAGAAGCGGTAAGTAAATCGCTTGAGTCATTAAAACCAGAACATTTCTATAAAGAGGCACATGAAAAAATTTTTTCAACCATGCTAGAACTATTTGACAATTCAGAGCCAATCGATACGCTATCAGTTTCAGAATTACTAAAAAAGAAAAAAATTCTCGATGACGTTGGTGGAATGTATTTTCTAACTGGCCTCGTTGAGGCGGTTCCCACAGCTGCCCACGTAGAAAAATATTCCAGAATTGTTAGAGAAAAGGCTATACTAAGAAGCCTGATTCATCTATCGCATGAAATTGCAAAAATATCCTATGATGACAAAGATAATGT
>CAJWHU010000117.1 GCA_913041325.1 uncultured Fidelibacterota bacterium
AGAGTAGGAAAAGTATCCTGTAAAGAAGGTAAATCAGACGATGTATTAAATTATTTTAGGAGTAATGACGAATTTTTCGGAAGCATAAAAGGTATTCACAGTTTGAGCTATTTTAAATCGGGCCAAGATGAGGTAACGGGAGTTGCAGTTTGGGAAAGTAAAGAAAGCCTTGATGCAAATGCAGAAAAAGTTCAATCCATTATGGCAGGCTTGATGGAGTATGTTACTGGGCCACCGGAAATCTCCGAGGGCACACTTGAATATCAATTCAAACAAAAATAATTCGTTAATAATTTTACATCATGTTGTGTCTAGGAATTTGGAACTATTAACAGTTGAATAAATTCTTCAAACTATTCGGTCACAGAGCGACCTACATCATTTTCGTTGTTTTTTTTAGCTACCAGTGCGGTCAAAGCGATGAATCAGAGTCAGAATTCTGGGGGAATAAAGATGATATTGAAAATGAAAATGCAATAACTTTGAACCATAACGGAGTCGAGAGGGAGTATCTCCTACATGTCCCTGAACTATATACTGGTGCGGTAGCAGTTCCTTTAGTTATGAATTTCCACGGGGGAGGCGGGACCGCTACCGGCCAAATGTATTTAGCAGATATGCGTCCAATCGCAGACACTGCTAATTTCATTCTAGTGTATCCTCAAGGTTTACATCTTGATAACGGTGGATCAACCCATTGGAACTCAATGCTGTTATCTGATAGTAATAAAAGTACTGTCGACGACTTTGGTTTTATTGACGCACTCATAAATGAACTATCACTTACCTATAATATTGATCAAAAAAGGCTATATGCCACAGGTTTTTCAAATGGTGCTGATATTGCTTTTACACTAGGTTGCTACTTGAATAACAGCATAGCCGCTGTCGCACCCGTTTCTGGTTTGATGCTACATAATCCGAGCTCAGCCAACTGTACGCCATCTAACCGTGTTGGGGTGATGATTATCCACGGTACCTCAGATGACGCGCGGCCTCTAAATGGTATCAACGGGTATTATGCATCAATTGATGGGGCGATTGCATTCTGGTCTGATGTAAATAGCACATCATTAAATCCTAATATCACTACCTACAGCTCTGATGGCCTCACCGTAGAGCTACATTCATACCTTGACCAAGAGGAAAATGCATATATTGAATACTATAAAATAATAAATGGAGAGCATTTATGGCTCAATATCACAAATGATGGAGCCGGTACAAACCAATTGATCTGGAATTTTTTATCGCAATTTAGTTCTGAATGACAAACATACTTAAAGCATGCCATGAAAATAAATAATAGCGGTCCAGTAATGATTAGCGGCGCAACAGGATATATTGCAAGCTGGGTGGTAAAATTCTTCCTAGAGGAAGGTTTCACCGTACATGCAGCAGTTCGGGATGCAGACAATAAACAGAAGAGAAAACACCTTGATGACTTGGCTAAACATCACAAAGGTGATATAATCTACTTTGAGACAGATTTACTGAAGAATGGATCGTATGAGGAGGCTATGCAAGGATGCCAAATTGTTTTGCATACAGCTTCCCCATTTCTTTTAGAATCAAAAAACCCTCAACAAGAATTGATAGATCCGGCATTGAAAGGCACCATGAATATTCTTGAAAGTGTTAATAATACAAAAGCGGTAAAGCGAGTGATTTTAACAAGCAGTGTAGCAGCAATTTATGGAGATGCAATTGATTCTCTTAGGGCACCTAACCGCACATTTGATGAGACTATGTGGAATACTACATCATCAATAACTAACAACGAGTACAGTTACTCAAAAACACTAGCTGAAAAAAGAGCTTGGGAAATGTGTAAGCAGCAAAACAGATGGGACTTAATAAGCATAAATCCTTCATTTGTGGTTGGTCCAGCTTTAAATCCACTGGCTGATTTTCAGAGCAAAAAAGTAATGCTCCAATTCGGCAATGGCGACTTAAAGTACGGAGCTCCAGATTTAACGCTTGGAATGGTAGATGTTCGAGATGTAGGGAAAGCTCATATACAAGCTGCATTAAATTCAAGTGCTAGTGGTAGGTATATTCTATCGTCAGAAAGTATTTCTTTCTTAGAGCTTGGTGAAATACTTAAAGATTCTTTTGGGAATATTTATCCCTTTCCTAAACGAAAAGCACCAAAATTTTTATTTTGGATTCTTGCACCATTTTTTGGTGTAAAAAGAAACTTTGTATCAAATAATGTGGGATACAGCGTATTTTTCAATAATGAAAAAAGTAAGAAGGATTTAAGCATAGATTATATTCCCATAAAAAAATCTGCTCCTGAATTCTTTCAACAACTAGTCGAAAAAAAGTTATTCTAAATTATAATTAATTAAACTTAGCATAAAATTTGAGAATTGAATTTGCTTAAATATTCATCATGGTCAGGCTTGGTTATCTTAATTAATGTCAGCTGCAGTAATTCTTCAACAATTAAAAGTAATGTGGCACTTGATTTGATAAATAATACCAATTACTATTTTTTAGATGTCAGGACTATAGGTGAGCATAAAAACAAATCTATTCGAGGCACTAAATGCATCCCCTTGCAAGAAATCGAACAACGCTTAGATGAGTTGGAAGACAAAAAGGGAAAAAAAATAATTGTCTACTGCAGGAGCGGTAATCGTTCTAAGACTGCAACAAAAATATTAAATGATAACGGTTTTTATGCTTATAATCTTTCTGGTGGGATCAACCAATGGAGAGGTGAAGTTCAATTTGGCAGCCACTCTATGGTATTATTAAAAGGTAAAACAACTATGAGAAATGTACTGGGAACTGAGTTAGTATTATGTTCAAAGTCACCGATGACGGGCTTTCGTAGAGACGGCTTCTGCCGAACTGATGATAACGATCGGGGTCTGCACCTAGTTGCAGCTATTATGACAAGGGAATTTTTAGATTTTACTAAATCAAGAGGAAACGATCTCTCATCTCCAAACCCTGTATTTGGATTTCCTGGATTAGTCCCCGGTGATAAATGGTGCCTATGCGCATTAAGATGGAAAGAAGCCTATGAGGCGGGTTTCGCTCCGCCTGTTGTTCTTGAGGCAACAAATGAAAAAGCTCTTGAAATAATAAATTTGGAACATTTACTGGAAAAAGGCGCTTCACCTACATCGCAATCCTAAGAATAGACAATCTCATGCAATCATATACATATGATTAGTCGATACGATAAAAACCATAATAGAATTTCGAAACTCGAAAGGTCGAAATGGACGTCCCTAGAAAAACTCAATGGCTGGAAACACTATGAGGTGATTGAAATTGATAAAAAAAACGATAAGGTTGAATTGTTTGCAGTATGCGATAGGGGAAAACGAGTAGTTGTAAAAATAAAAGATCTTAAAGATAAAGCCATCTGGAAAAGAGGTTGGGATTCCAAAAGTAGTACGCGCACTAGAGAATACACTCTTATGGACCAGCTTATAGATGGTACTATAACAAGAGGCCAAGCGGCAAAGGAAGTCAAACAAATAGCGCGAAGAAAAGCAGAAAAAAAGTTTAAAGATATTTTTTAGAGCGTAGATTGTATCTCTTCTTAACAATAATTCTAACGGCTAATTCCATTATGGCAGAAAATATAAACCACGTTAGCGATTTCAAATGGAACAATAGGGTACTTGTAATTGTTGAAAATGGTGGTACTGATTTGTTAAACAGTGTCATTGAAAATAAAAAGAAATTAGAAGAAAGAGATTTCGTTGTAGTTTTAGTGAGGGGCAAAAAGTCTTACATATATGGTCAAAAGATGTCAGCGAAATTCACTAAATCAGTTTTTAGAAAAATAAAATACAGTCGCAAGAATCATAGTTTATTTTTAATTGGTAAGGATGGAGAGGTGAAGCACTCGTATTCGGAAAATACGTATTTGAAAACAATATTTTCAGATGTCGACAGAATGCCCATGAGAAAATATGAGATGCTTCTGAATACCAACAAAAATTGAAAACTCATTTCGAGTCTTTGTTTTTGTGTTGGCAAAAAATATGTGATCAAAATGATAGAGGTTATTATCAAAATCCGATTTATTTTTAAGAATTGTGGTATGCCTTTATCATTAATTGCTGAGGATCATCAAAATACAAACCTGATTAAAAGTTCTAAATTTCTTACATCAAAATACTTGGTTTGCGGTTTATTACTTTTACATGTTTTGTACGCAGATTATTCAGAACAAGGTCAGTTTGAGGTACAGTTGGAAACAAGTTCAATTGTCGCAAATAATGGTGAGTCATTAGAATATTCTATGTTTCTACCCGTTGGCTCTGATAATCTTACATATATCATTTTGTCCCATGGATTTTCAAGAGAAAAAAGTGTGATGGCTGGGCTAGCTAACCATTTTGCAAGCTGGGGATTGAACGTTATAACGGTGGATTTACTACATGCCTCTATTTTAGACAATGATCCACTTCAAGATGCAAATGATCTCAATTTAATTGCCCACCAAATTTGTGGGGATGCTCCAATAATTTACGCTGGACAATCTGCTGGGGGAATGCGCAGCATAGTTGCGGCATACCAAGATGCAAATGCGATAGCGGTTTTTGGTTTAGATTTAGTTGATGCTTCAAACCCATCTTGGAGCGATGGGTATCTTGCTCTCACCACTGCCGCAAATATTTCGATACCAGTTTGGGGTTTGCATGGAGAGGCAAGCTCATGCAACGCTAATGGCAATGGATTGAGTGTGTTTACTCAAGCAGCATTTGGGAACGCAATAAGGGTCACTGATGCAGACCACTGCGATTTTGAATTACCAACCAATATTCTTTGTACACTGTTTTGTCAAGAATCTAGTGGCGATTTTACAGACCAAGAGATACAAAATATCATTCTTAATCTCTCTACAGGTTTTTTATTGTACCACTCTGAGGTTTCAACTAGTTCTATACAG
>CAJWHU010000118.1 GCA_913041325.1 uncultured Fidelibacterota bacterium
GGTTGGTCAAAGCAGAGGGGAGAGTTTATTTTAAAAGGTTAGGAATGGATACTTTTTCTGAAAAAGCTGAGCCGGGATCTGCAATTAAGAACGGAGATGAAATAAAAATTGGTTTACGAAGCTTCGCTGCGGTTATATATATCGATGATAGGTCAGTTCTGAAAATAAGAGAAAATACAAAATTCAGTTTCATGGACACCCGTAATTCTAGAACTATCGACATCAAAGAAGGTACAGTTTTAAACAAAATAAATAAAAAGGGTAGAACTAAATCGTACAGGATTCAAACACCGGTCTCTGTAGCAAGTGTGAAAGGAACTGAATTTGCTGCTATAGTAAATCCCAGCGGTGTTGATCAATTTATTTGTAAGGAAGGTACATTTGAAGTCTTGAACATGATAAGTGGTGAGACTGTTAGAGTTAATAGTGGTGAAAAAGCGGTTAGTAATGGCTCTGGAAATCTGGTTCAAGCACCGTCTTCGCCTGGCGAATATCCTCCTGATCCAGAGATTAAAGAGGAAATCATTGAGCAGGCAATAGAGCAGCCTCAGCCAGAACCAAAAAAACCGAATATTGAATCAGCGGAGCAGAAAATTATTAAAGAGACTTCAAAAATTGAAGAATTTGAAGAAACTGGAAGCCAGCCAGATAGCAAAGACACTCAGACAGATGATATGAAAGGCAAGGGTGATCAAAAGAACTCAGAGACGACACCACCAAAAAAGCCATTTTCAATGGGCCTTGGAATCGGATCATCGACCATTGATGGAGTGTTGTATAACCAGGTTTCTCTCCGGCCTGAGATCAACTTTGGCAAATTGGGCATTGGTCTTGATTTAATGGTATACATTGATAACGAAGGAAACATCAGAGAAGAGGAATGGGATATTCAAAGTGATCCAAGTCTATTATTAGATAAGCTTTTGTACATACGTTATGGCACAAAAATTGACCCGATCTGGGCTAAATATGGTTCAATTGACAACATGACTCTTGGCTACGGTGGTTTGATGCAGGGCTACTCAAATATGATGCAATTCCCTACAGTAAGAAAGGTAGGAGTAAACACAGGTTTTAATTATGGTCCCATTGGTGGCGAATTATTTTTCTCAAACCTGAAAGATATTCCAAGAGGTGGCACGGTTACAGGTCTGAGAATATCCTACAGAGTGTCAGACGATGTACCGCTTACTTTTGGAATTAATTACATAACCGATTCTAATATATTTTCTAGTTTATCAGACAAGGATGATGATTCATACCCTGATATTTTTGATGACTTTCCTTACGATAGTACAGTTTGGAATGATACAGATGGGGACGGATGGCCAGATCCTGGTCAAAGCAATTTTGTCCCTGATTCATTAATTGATATCGATGCAGATGGAGATAATATTCCAGATGCGCAAGAGCCTGCAGAACAAATTTCATTGAAAGCTACTCCTTTCAGTCTAAAAGATAATTCAGCAAGAACAACTGCAATATCTTTTGATATGGGATATCCACTTTTGAAAGAAGATTTTATTACTATGACTGTGTTTGCGGAGTTTAATAGATTAAATTTTCCAGGATCAACTTCAAACGATTCTAGCTTTGTCAGACCCTCTAGGTCTGGTTCAGGGATTACAATACCTGGGATTCGATCCACAATCTTTAAAGTACTAAACATTTCTCTAGAATATAGGATGATCACTGAAGCTTATGTTCCACAGTATTTCGATCAGGCGTATGACATAAATCGCGTGACTACTTCTACTGTTAATGGTCAGACAGTTGTTAAAACTAAGGATATGAATATATTCGATGTTTTCAGTGATAGTAGTAAGTCAATTGGTCTCTTTGGATCAGCTGGAATGAATTTATTTGACCTTGCAAATTTTTCAGCATCTTATACAAACATGAGGTCAGATACCACTGAATTAAAAAGTTTCTCTTCCTATCTTAGTCTAAACACTGATAACATTCCAAAAATCAGCGCTGCAATGGCATATTACCAGAGAAATAATGATGATAATCCCTTTGATTTTGAAAATCCATCTACCAATACAATTCTTGGTTATCGAATTGGTTATGAGATGAGTAAGGGAGTAAGCCTAATTTGGGACTACAGGCAGTCATATCGAGATGACGGAACTGGGAAATTAGAAATGATCAAACAAACCAACATCGAGACAACATTTAGTTTTTGATGAAAATAAATTATCAAATACCAGCTCTGTTGATTTTATTTGGAATTAATTTTATAACTGCTGCTAATGAAGTTGTAATTCTAAGTGATAAGGTTGGTACTGAGATTGATGCTCATGAAAACAGATTTTACAGAATATTCCCTAATGAAAAGAATCTAATTAGCGGCCAGATATTGCTAATTGGCGATGGTAAATATAGATTGATGCTTATAAAAAATATTGATGGAAAGAAAAAGCGAGTAAGGCGATATCTGACAGAAAATAGGGTAGAGGAATTAAAATCTCACATTGATAGTCAGCCATATTTTACAGAAAAAGAAAAAATACTAATGTACGAGGGTATGGATTTTCTCAGGGCAGAAAAAATTTTGAATGAAATCTATAAGCCTCAATTTGTAAAAGTAACACATTCTAAAAATAAAAGTTTAAAGGGGACATTGATAAAGTTTGATAAAAGGTTGCTCTATGTCCAAACAGCAACAACCACTGAGGTAATAGATCTTGATAAATTGGATAAGCTTTCATACAGAAGTAATGAAATAGATCATACCTCGTTGCGTCCCTTTGTAACCGCAGGAACAAGTATTATTGGTTTTCTTGCAGCGAGAGTTTACAATAATCAGCGCCCGACGATTTACAATGAAAACGGATTAGCTAGAAAAGACCTAGATGCATACAGGCAAATATTCGGGGTGGTTTTAGGTTTGATTTTTAGTAGCGAAGTGTCTGATGCTATCAGTACATTGTTGACACCAACTGAGACACTATTTTTATCCGAAGCTGAATACGAAAAGCAAAATTATTAAAAACAAATGGAGACTTTATGGCAAATAATACTAAAGCACCTGGGCAACAGGAAAACTCTGCACCATCTGTAGATCCGCAAAAACAATACCTGATGGACCAATTTGGAAACCTGATGGAGCAAGTTGGAGATGGTTTTGGTGGTCCTCTTCAAGAAGAGTTGATTAAGAGATTAGAACAGACGATAGCAGATTTCCACGAAGAGGTTAATGAGATGCTCTCAAAATTGAAGGAAAATTCTGAACAACGACACGCTAAGTTAAAAGAAATATGGAATAATCCAGAATCGCAAAATGAACCTGAAATTGGAGATTCCAAAGCAGACGATAGAATGGCAGAACCAGAATTCGAGGATATGAGCGAGTGGGAGAAAAAAATAGAGGCTCAGTCAAAACAGTCAGATGAAAAACCCAAAGAGGAGGAGCCTAAGAAGAAAAAAGGTTTCTTTGGGAGAAAGAAAAAGTAGTTACAAATTATTAGGTGATTTTTCGCCTATTTTTGTTTGTTTTAACTTTTTATTTTTATAATAGTTTTTCCCTCGGGCAAAATTATGAAAAAAATGTATCACAGTTTTCCCCTCTAACTAAAAGAGTATACAGCTTCACCAAAGTCGACTTCATAACTTCAGAGGGTGAATTCAATGAGTCTATTTGTACCTTAGTAATACCCGACCTCAAAGAAGACAGCCCACCATTTGTTGCAATTTATTATAAAAGAGACAATTCAGAATGGTTCACTGAGTCGCTGTATCGTAAAAGACTCAGATTTAATTTTAAAGATGGCATACTTAAACTTGATCAATCAAACTTTTGGGATTGGTTTGAGATCGCAGAAATAAAAGTTGTCATCATTTACTGAGAAATGACATTCCGGTTTAGATATTATGATATTGATAAAATATAAACATTAAACCTGTATCAAGGGCCAATCAAAATTAACAAATAAAAACAGCCTTAATAGTATAATTGAATTATACAAATAAGTTATAAAAACGTTAAGTTATGCTAGTTTTAATTAACAAAATTTATGGCCGTGCTAGGTGGGGAATTAGCGGTGCCTTGTTACCTGCAATCCGCTATAGCAGGATCGATGCTCGAGTGAGGTTGTTTCTACTCAATTTGGTATTAAAGAGATAGTGTTGATACTCTGGCCTGTTGCAATGTGCTGATTGTTGAACCTCGTCAGGTCTGGAAAGAAGCAGCGATAAGGCTCTTGGTGCATGTGCTTGCAGTCACTAGTGTGGAGCTAGGAACTTTCTATCAACCTGACGCTGAAACAGGCGAACGAGAGTGCACGGCTTAGTTATAAATATGGTTTATAAAGTATTATCACTAAAATGGCGACCTCAGTCCTTTGACGAAATCATTGGACAAGAAAGTTTGGTAAAGACTCTTGTAAACGCTTTTGCCCAAGATAGAATTGCTCAGGGATATATTTTTACTGGCCCAAGAGGGGTTGGGAAAACTACCACAGCAAGAATTATGGCAATGGCTTTGAATGCTGAAAATGGTCCAAAATCTAACTTTGATCCAAAATCCAATGTGTCGATGGAGATAGCTGAAGCACGGTCGATGGATGTACTAGAAATTGACGGCGCATCTAACAGAGGGATTGAAGAGATCAGAGGGTTAAGAGAGCAAATAAAATTTGCTCCTGTCGGTGGTGCTTTCAAAATAATCATAATTGATGAGGTACATATGCTTACTAACCAAGCATTCAATGCATTGTTAAGGACTTTAGAAGAGCCACCAAGCCACGTCAAGTTTATCTTTGCAACCACAGATATACACAAAGTACCTCCAACCATCATATCAAGATGTCAGCGTTTTGACTTTAATAGAATTTCTATTAGCGCAATATCTCAAAAAGTACATCAGATACTTGAGGCTGAAAAAATTACGAGTGATCCAGAATCTA
>CAJWHU010000119.1 GCA_913041325.1 uncultured Fidelibacterota bacterium
AAAAAACCACGCTCAAGCTTGAGCGAATTTTTGGAGGAGGTCTCACTACTATCTGATATTGATCACTGGAATGATTCTGACAATCGAGTGACACTTATGACTGTGCATTCATCAAAAGGATTGGAATTTCCAGTAGTGTTCTTATCAGGTCTTGATGATGGACTTTTTCCACTTTATCAGGCTATTGAAGAAAAATCAGAACTTGAGGAAGAGCGTAGGCTGTTTTACGTTGCATTAACTAGAGCACAGGAAAGAGTATTTCTCCTTTACTCAACTAACCGACGTAGGATGGGTGGAGAAAATGTTGTTGGTATGCCAAGCCGTTTTATTGGTGAAATTCCTCCGGATTATCTTGATAGAATTGAATTTCAGAGTGCCCTCACGCGTCGCGTGGTAGGTGGACCAAAAAATAAGGTGACTAAAGTAACAGTGATGCGAACAGTAACTACCTTTGATGATTTCAAAGTTGGCGACATTGTTGAACATTCTATCTTTGGTGTAGGTAAAATAATGGTTCTGAGTGGGTCTGGTGAAAATCAGAGGGTGGGTGTTATTTTCAAGGATGGTACGAAAAAAAAACTTATTGTTAAATACGCCAACCTTACAAAAATAAATTAATATCAAATAAAATTTCTTATATTTATCAACAATATTTTAACTAAAATTTTTATTAATACTAATGATGGCAAAAAGAAGATCCGAAATATTAGTTGATATTTTAAAGTCTGAAGGTATGAGGTATACCGCTCAGAGACAAGCTGTATGGGATGACATACGTGATCAGAAACATACTGAGCACCGCGACGCGGAAGAGATCTATAATCATATTAGGGGTAAAGGAATTAAAGTATCTAGAGCCACGGTTTATCGAACTATAGATGTTCTGGTCAAAAACAGATTAATTAGAAAGATGGATTTGGGAGACGGCAGGAGTTTGTTTGAGCCTAGTACAAATGACATATACGATGACCGTCACGATCACATGATTTGCACTGAATCTGGGAAAATTATTGAATTTTATGATCAAGAATTAGACTTTTTACAAGAGAAAATAGCACAGAAGCATGGTTACACAGTGGTCAGAAGGGTCCATCAATTATTTGTAAAGCCTGTTAAATAACTCAATTCACATTTGAAGTGCTACACTTACCAAAGTAAGACTCCATGCCAACTATTTAAAGCATGACAGTGAGAACCCTCCATGATGATAGAATTATTCTAAATGATGAAAATCATACATATATTCTTTCTAATCAACCCGGAATCAAATTTATTAGTGTAACGACCTTTATTGAAAAATTTTTTGCAGGATTCGACCCTGAATCTGTTGCAAATAAGCTGATAAATAACTACTCAAAATATTCGAATTTTTCAGTAAGTGAACTAATTTCAAAATGGAAAGAAGCTGCTGATCATGGCACAAAAGTTCATATGGAAATTGAACAGTGGATACAGTCAGGAATCGAACCAAATGAATTAAAGGCCAAAAATGGCAAAGAATGGTTGAGAGTGAATTTTGATAAATCAGATGTTATTTTTTTTCCAGAAATCATAGTATACAGCAAAGAACTTTCAATAGCAGGAACTATTGACTTGGTAATTCAAAATAAAAATACAGGGGAATATGATATTTACGATTGGAAAACATCCAAGAAGATTGAAATGCGCTCTTATGGTAATAAGAGAGGCACTCATGAAGTAACAAAAAATATAATGGACTGCAACTTTTACCACTATTCATTACAGATGTCGTTGTATAGTTACATTCTTGAAAAATACTATAATATTAAAATTAATAATAATCACATTGTGCATCTAAAAGATGACGGTGTCAAAGCAATTTCAACGCCTTATATGAAAAATGAAATTATTGCAATGTTAAATCATGAGAAAATATGATGACCTTTATTGATCAAATTAGAGGAAAAAAAAATAAAATAGTACTTAGTTATCTTGGTGTACCCGCGCCAGAATTATTAATAAGCGATAAAGAATGCATAAGTTTAGCCTTCCTTGACGTTGAAACTACTGGTTTAGATAAAAGAAATGATCAAATCATAGAGTTGGCAGTCAAAGTTGTCAATGTAGAGAAAACCTCTGGAAAAATTGTTTCTATAGAGGGTGACTATGAGTCTTATAATGATCCCGGATTTGAGATCTCTGACCGAATTACTCAATTGACCGGAATTAAAAATAAGGATATTAAAGGGAGGGCAATTGTTTGGGGTCATGTGGATGATTTGATTTCCAATGTTGATCTCATTGTTGCTCATAATGCTAATTTTGATAGGTCATTTGTTGATAGAAATTCAGTAATCTCAGCTAAAAAAGTATGGTCATGCTCTGTTAACGATATTGATTGGTTAAAGCGAGGATTCAGTAGCTCAAAACAGGAACTATTATGCTATTGGCACGGTTTTTTCTTTGATGCACATAGGGCAATGAATGATATTGATGCTCTTATTAATCTTCTAACTCATAGCTCCTACACAAGTAACAGGCCAATAATAGAACTGATAGAAAATTCACAAAAACTTCAATATATTATTTTGGCTGAAAATTTTTCCTACAATGAGAAAAAAAAAGAAATTATTAAAAGAAATAAATATATGTGGAATCCTGATCAAAAAGTTTGGTACAAAAATGTATCAGAAGATAATATAGAAGCTGAAAAAAAAATACTTGCTGCAACAATTTATGATAATGTTTTTCAAGGTCGCGTAAAAAAAATAGATCCCACAGATAAATACAAACCTATTTAGCTTAGTTTTGTGGTTCACATAAAGAATTAATTTTGAATTATTATGTGAGCCATTTCGCTAAATCTCACTTCATGAAAAAATTTTAACTAATTGGTATTTAAAAAGCGTTTAATTATCTCATGACATTTTTGTTATCTATTATTATATATCTTTTTATTCTTGCGGTTGTTGGTTTTTACAAAATTAAATCTATAAATACGAGCGAAGATTTCATGGTCGCTGGACGGTCGCTTCCGTGGTATGTTCTGGTAGGAACTTTGTTAGCTACCTGGATAGGTAGTGGATCATTATTCAGCGGAGCTGGACTTGGTTATAGAAATGGGTTAGCTGGCCTGTGGTCTAGCGCTGGAGCTTGGTTGGGTATAGCATTGATCTACTTTTTGAGCGGTAGGATCAGAAATTTTGGAAAAGTTACTGTACCAGATATTTTCGAAATACGATATGGAAAATTTGCAGCTATATTAGCTACAATAACTACCGTAATTGCATATACAACAATAGTATCATATCAATTCAGAGGCGGAGGAAAAGTATTGTCAATGGTTTCTGACGGAATAGTTTCACTTGAAACAGGTATAGTGATAACTGCAATTTTTGCTATATTCTACACAATTCTCGCAGGAATGTTTTCAGTGGTGTATACTGATGTAGTAAATGGTGTTCTCATCATTTTAGGGACATGTAGTGCTCTTGGGTTTATAATTATAGAAGTCGGTGGTTTGGGTGAGGTTATTTCCGTGGCGGAATCAGCAGGAAAATGGCAACTATTTGGTAACTGGGGCGATGAGCGTGCAGGTTTTATTTCAGGGCCAATTATAGCAATGAGCTTTTTTGTTCCAACAATGTTGTTATTGTTGGGTGATGCTAATATGTATCAAAGATTATTTAGTGCAAGAAATGCAGGATCCGCAAAAAAAGCTGTTTTTTATTGGATTTTTGGTGTCATTATTTTAGAGTCTGTCATATCAATGCTTGGGCTGGTTGGGTCTGTTGCTGTGACTAAGGGTATTATCCCAAATCTAGTTGAGCAGGCTCAACTTGGGTTAATAGAACCCAATCAACAATCATTACTGGAAGCTAGGCAGTCAGGTAGTGAGTCTATAATTCCTGCTATAGCTCGCTATTCGGGACTGCCTCTAATTTTAGGACTAGTGCTTGCCTCAGCAATGATGGCTATCATTGTATCAACTGCTGACTCTTTTCTCCTAATCCCTGCTACGAACCTAACCCGAGACGTTTACCTAAAATACTTCAATACCAGCTCAAGTGAAAAGCAAGTTTTATTGATTAGCAGGTTTATCGTTCTTTTTTTAGGCATCATAGCTTTTCTATTGGTGAGTCAGTTTAAAACAATTTTAAACGCTGCCTACACCGCATATAACATATATGGTACAGCTATAACACCATCATTACTCGCTGCATTTTTATGGAAAAGAGCAACAAAAGAGGGCGCAGTTTCATCTATCTTAACAGGAACAATTATAACGATTATTTGGACTTTTGCATTACCCCAATGGTCAGGATTTTATTCGCTTCATCCGTTATTAAAAGAGCTAACATTTCCAGCAGCTTTTTTTTCAATTATCGTACTGTTTTTGGTAAGTATTTTTACCCCAAAACCACCTAGGGAAGCTCTTAAGCCCTTTTTTAATAGTTGATGGCTCTTGCAAGAGCTATACTAATTTCATGTTTAGACCTTTTATGAGGTCAAGTGTCGGTGTAAATATTTTCTGGATCTAATTCTCTTCTATAATATTCAAATGTTTTTCCAGTTCCCTGCCAGTTGTCTATATTATCAATTATATGAATTAACCCTTTAAATCTCGAGGCAATGCCTTTTCTAACATGACCAGTAACGTAGTTTATGTCTGCCCTCTTTTTAATCCAGTTTAAATATACTTTTTTTAACATTTTAGCATAGCCATTACCTTTGAACTTTTCCTTAATTACGAAAGCGTGTGTATATATCGTATTTTTTTCTCCAAAATTTTTATCCATCCTCGCCCAAGGTTCTTTGCTAAGGTTCTCTAGTGGTACTCCAATAATGTATCCAATTATCTCATTTTGGTGTCTTGCAATAAAAGGCAGTGATCCCTGCCTGTTGAAATAAGTTTGAATTGTGTTTGGTGTTAGCTTTGCTC
>CAJWHU010000120.1 GCA_913041325.1 uncultured Fidelibacterota bacterium
AAAAGAGTTGAAGAAAAGCCTTCGCTTTCTTGGTATGCAGCTATGATATTATCTAATATCACTTTAGTAGTCGGTGCATATGCAGTTTATAGAACTCTTTGGGATGGAATTGGTATGTGGGGTTTAAATAAGACTGTAATGTGGGCATGGGATATTACTAATTTTGTTTGGTGGGTAGGAATTGGACATGCTGGAACATTAATTTCTGCTATACTTTTATTGTTTAGGCAAAGGTGGAGAATGGCAATCAATAGATCTGCCGAGGCAATGACAATTTTTGCAGTGATTTGTGCAGCTATGTTTCCATTGTTGCACATGGGGAGACTTTGGATTGGTCTAATTTGGGTATTACCATTACCAAATACATACGGATCGTTATGGGTGAATTTTGCAAGCCCTCTCTTGTGGGACGTCTTTGCAATCACAACATACTTTTCAGTTTCTCTTGTTTTCTGGTATATAGGTTTAATTCCAGATTTTGCAACTATTAGAGATAGAGCAAAAAAAGCAGGTAGAAAAATATCAGCCTTCATATATGGAGGTCTTAGTTTTGGATGGGATGGTGCTGCTAAGACTTGGTCAAGATATGAAACAGTATCTTTAGTACTTGCAGGGTTGGCTACTCCTTTGGTATTATCAGTTCATACAATCGTCTCAATGGATTTTGCTACATCAGTAATTCCTGGTTGGCATACGACTATATTCCCTCCTTATTTTGTTGCTGGAGCTATCTTTTCTGGGTTTGCTATGGTATTAACATTATTAATCATAACTCGAAAAGTTTATAACCTCGAAGACTACATAACTATTAAGCACCTAGAGCTGATGAATATTGTAATTATTGTTACTGGTTCAATAGTTGGAATAGCTTATTTAACAGAATTATTTATGGCATGGTACTCAGGTGTTGAATACGAACAGTATGCATTCTATAACAGAGTAACTGGACCTTATTGGTGGGCATACTGGTCAATGATGACGTGTAATGTTATTTCACCTCAACTCTTCTGGTTTAAGAAAATAAGAACTAATATAGTTGCAACATTTATAATATCAATAATTGTGAACATTGGAATGTGGTTTGAAAGATTTGTTATAATTGTTACATCTCTTCACAGAGATTTTCTTCCATCAAGTTGGGCTATGTTTTACCCAACTATATATGATCTAGGTATGTATATCTTCACCTTTGGATTATTTTTTACGGCATTTTTAGCTTTTTCAAAATATTTTCCTGTCATTAATATGGCTGAAGTTAAAAGTATTTTAAAACATACAGGAGAGAAGATAAAAAAATAAAATATGAGTGATAAAGGAGTAAAGTTTGTTATTGGAATTTATGATGATGAAGATATTCTTTTAGATGCTATTTCATCTGTCAGAGGTAAAGGTGTCAATATTCATGAAGTATATTCCCCTTTTCCTGTACATGGTATTGAGGATAGGTTAGGATATAAAAGATCTAGATTATCTATTGCTGCGTTTTGTTTTGGGTTTTTAGGAACTTGTTTAGCCCTTACGATGATGATAGGAATGATGACTATTGATTGGCCTATGATTATTGGAGGTAAAGATTTTTTACCGCTACCTGTTTTTATTCCTGTAACTTTTGAAATGACTGTACTTTTAGCCGCATTTGGAATGGTTGGAACATTTCTAGTAGTCAGTGACCTTAAGCCATGGGGAAAACCAAAAACTTTTGATTTAAGATCAACTGATGATAAACATGTCATGGCAATAGAAATTGAGAAAAATTCTATGTCAGAAACCCAACTAAAAAAACTTTTAGAATCAAATGGAGCTTCTGAGACAAATACTAAATTGATGGAAGAATGAATAAATTAATATTGTATTTATTTATTGGAATTTTCTTTATTTCATGCTCAGCAAAAGATGACTATCCTGGTGTTGAATATGCTCCTAATATGTACCACTCAGTACCATATGAGCCTCTCTCACAAGTTAAAGATGAGGAAATTGGTAGTTGGTTAGATTCGAATCCAGAAGATGGGCATGGTGAGTTTTATAATTCAAATCCTTATAATCCGTATGGTATGACAATGCTAGAGCCTGTTCCAAACACAGTAAAAAGAGGAGGGTATCTACCATATAGAATTCACAAGGATAGTTTTGAAATTGCGGCTCTTGTGAAGAGTCCAATTGAGGATGGAGATGAAGTTTTGAAAGAAGCAAAAATTCTTTATGACAGATTCTGTGTTCATTGTCATGGAGAGAAGGGAATGGGAGATGGTTCTGTTGGTGTTGTTTATAAAGGTGTTACTGCATATAATTCTAGAGCTGTTAAGGATAAACCTGAAGGACATATATTCCATGTAATAACACATGGTAAAGGAAGAATGTGGGGACACGGATCTCAGATATCAATAGAAGATAGATGGAAGATAGTTAAGTATGTTCAAACCCTTCAAAAACAATAATATGAAAGATATTTTTGATTTTAATATAGGAATAAAAAAGAACCTGCTCTACCTCTTTTTGGGTGGACTTTTACTATGTCTTATTGGGGTATATCAGCTCATCAATTCTGGTCATGGTCATGAAGAATCAACAGAAATTGTAACCAATTACATTTCAGACGATGCTCATTCTGAGTTTCACTGGTATAAAAGAGTTTACTCTAATTTGTGGATAAATATTGTCTACTTTTTAGGTATTTCAATATCAGCTATATTTTTTGTTGCTATCCAATACGTTTCTCAGGCTGGATGGTCAGCTGGAATATTAAGAGTTCCGCTAGCAATTGGAAGATGGTTACTACCTGGAAGTGTGCTCATGCTTATAGTATTTGCAATTACTAACCACGATATTTTCCACTGGACTCATGAGTATTTATACGACAAATCAGACCCAAGATATGATTATGTTATTGATGGAAAAAAAGCTTATCTGAATCTTCCTTTTTTCCTTGGTAGGATGGTATTTTTTCTTGGAATATGGTATTTGTTTTATGCACTGATTCTAAAACACATTGCAAAAGAAGATAAGTTAGGTGGAACAGCATCATGGGAGAAGCTGTTTACAATATCTACAGTATTTGTAGTTTTTTATGCATTTACTCAATCAGTTGCTGCTTGGGATTGGGTATTATCAATAGATACACATTGGTTTAGTACAATGTTTGGATGGTATGTTTTTGCCAGTTGGTGGGTTTCTGCTCTAGCCTTGATAACTTATATGATTATTATATTGAGGGATAATGGATACCTTGATTTTGTTAATCATAGTGTTATTCATGACTTGGGTAAGTATGTATTTGCTTTTAGTGTTTTCTGGACTTATATATGGTTCTCTCAATTTCTATTGATTTATTATGCAAATATTCCTGAAGAAACTATTTATTATGTAGAGAGACTTGATAGCGATTTCTATTACCCCTTCTTTTTGGTTAATTTAATTTTGAACTTCTTTTTTCCATTCCTCTTCTTGATGACTAGAGCGAGTAAAAGATTTACTAGATTTTTAAAAGTCGCTTGTCCTATTGTACTGTTTGGTCACTTTATTGATTTTTATCTAATGGTAACTCCTGGGGTTTTGAAAGAAAATGGAGGTTTTGGATTTTTAGAAATTGGTATGCTTTTGTTGTTTTTATCCGCATTTTTATTTGTAATTCTAAACGGCCTGACCAAACTTCCTTTGGTTGCCAAAAATCATCCGATGTTAGATGAAAGTTTACATCACGATATTTAATTTTTATTTTGAAAAAAATGAAATTACAAAACTTCCTTTGGATCAAAAAATAACTAGTTCATAGGTAAGTTTTTAAGAGTTTGGTATATAAATTTGTGCTATGAATTTGATAATTGGAATCATACTTTTTTTGTCACTAGCAGTAGTTTTTTTACTATTTAGATCTACTGAAATATTAAGTGTAGCCAAGAAAAAAATAGCTACCTCATTTGAAGATTCCAATAACTCTTTTAACGCAATTTCTGGAGTTGTTTTCATGTTTCTATCATTTGCTGTCATTTTCTGGTATTCTTATGACCAATTTGAAAATTATTTTTTACCAATGGCATCTAAGCATGCGCCAGAGGTTGAGCTACTTTTTTGGGTAACAATGGCAGTTACGTTTACTGTATTTATTATAACACAAGTCGTAATGTTCTATTTTGGGTATAGGTATAGGTACAAGAAAGAAAGAAAAGCTTATTTCTACCCAGAGAATCATAAATTAGAAATTGTTTGGACAGTTATTCCTGCAATTGTACTTGTTGGTCTAATTGGATGGGGACTAGTAAAATGGAATAACATAATGGGACCTCCTCCTAAAGATGCAGAGGTAATTGAGATTATGGGCTACCAGTTTGCATGGGCTTCAAGATACCCAGGTCCAGATAACGAGTTAGGAGATGCAAATTATAAGTTAATTGATGTTGATAATATTGTCGGAATCGATTTTACAGATTCATCGTCTTTAGACGACTTCATGCCAAGAGAAATTCATATACCAAAAGGAAAGCCTGTACTTTTTAAAATAAAAGCTAGAGATGTAATTCATAGTGTCTATCTACCTTACATGAGATCTCAAATGAATGCCGTACCAGGTATGCCAACGCAAATGTGGTTTATACCTACCAAAACGACTGCTGAGATGAGAGAAGAAACTGGCAACGAGAATTTTAACTTTGAAATTGTGTGTAATAAAATATGTGGAAGAGCTCATTTTTCAATGAAACATACAGTAATAGTTGAGGAGGAATGGGAATATATCAAATGGAAAAATGAACAGAAATCATGGATTGAAAAAAATCCTGATTATTACGCAAATTTCGTAAAAAATAATTCTACAGACGTAGCAGTATTAAATGATTAATTATGGAGATTACTAAAACCTCAACCAAACCTAAAGTACAAGAGCATGATCATCATGATGATCA
>CAJWHU010000121.1 GCA_913041325.1 uncultured Fidelibacterota bacterium
ATACAACATTGATAATAATGAAAAAATAATTTTATCGAACAATGCTTTATCATCAATCGGAGATGGTTTTTCGCACTTGAGTTGGTCACCCTCAAATTATGTATATTATGAATGCATTGGAACTATTGATGGTTATGGTGAATTTCCTCAAATATGTAGAGTATCATCAGATGGAAATTCTACTTCAGAACAAATAACAAATGTATTCAAGTATTTGTTAGCACCAATATCTAATTCTTCCTCGCAAGAGAATGTAGCTATAAGCGAAATTGATGAAGATAATTACAGCAGCGTATTACACATTTTTGATTCTGTGAGTGGTGAATTAAACAATCTTTCAACTCTAGAGGGTACATTCATAAAAACAAAAATTTGGTCAAAGGACAATAACTCACTTTATATAAGTAGCTACTCTGATGATTTTGATTTTGATTCCTATGAAATATGGAGGTATAACTTTTTGGATGGCACATTAATAAATATTGCAAATGGAACTAATCCAGTATTTGTTCAGAATGAGGAACTGTTTACGGAAAAAAATTATGTTGCTAATGAGTTCAATATTTCTAACTACCCCAATCCATTCAATCCAGCTACAAAACTGCAATACGATTTACCTAAAGATGAATTTGTAATTATTACTATCTATGATATGTTGGGTAATGTCATAAATAATCTTTTAAATGATAACCAGAACTCTGGCTATAAATCAGTTCAATGGGATGCTACTAATAACCAAGGTCAGCAAGTATCAGCAGGAGTGTATCTTTATAGTATTGAAGCTGGAGATTTTAGACAGACTAAGAAAATGATATTATTGAAATAGAATTATTTTTACACAAAAAACCCCATATTCGTGGGGTTTTTTGTTTGTGGGATGATTGTTAGATTTAACATAATTCAATGAGCATAAGAAAATATTTATTAGTTGCTGTAGCCTTTGCATTAATAAGTTGCGAAAAAGAAGATAATATTGTTAATTCAGAGAGCGTAGATCATGAGTTAGATCAAGACACAGTTAGATTTAGTGATCTGCGCAACCTCTTTAGAAACCAATGCTACAGTTGTCACAGCCAAGCTAATTTTAGCTTTACTGGATTAAACCTCGACTCCTATGAAAATGTAATGTCTGGGAACATGAATGGCTCAGTTGCAATTCCCTTTAAACCTCTCGAAAGTCCACTATATACCAAATGCACGCCAGATTTTTTGGAAAACCCTAGCCTAGTTAATGGAGGGTCAAGGATGCCTCAAGATAATGAAACCTTCTTTGACCAGTACCCTGAAAAACTAGAATTAATATACAATTGGATTTACTTTGGCTGCCTTGAATGAGGAATTTGTAAAACTTACTTTTTTTATTGGCGCAGCATAGAAATAAAAAAATCACTGAGCAGAGAAGTAATGGCTCTGCCCAGTGATTTTATCTAGTTATCTATAAAATAATTTAATTATTTCAGAAGAGTAACTGTTTTCGAGAATGAAACCCCTGAAGATGTGAGTTTGTAGATATATGTACCTGAGGGCACTTGAATATCTCTATGATCTCTTCCATTCCATACAACCTCATGTGAGCCAAGATAATGCCAGGCATCAACGAGGGTGTTTACGAGCTCGCCCTTAATATTGAAGATCTCAATTTTGGTATTACCAATGCTTCCAACCTCATACTGTATCGTAGTCGAAGGGTTAAAAGGATTTGGATATGCTTGATATAATGCATATCCACTGGCAATAATTGGTGCCTCTGTTTCTTCATCTATTGAAACTGTCGTGGGGTCAGCATTAGTCCACACCTGAATGGCGTTTATGCCATAGTCGCCCAAATATAGTGTTAAACCGTCTGGCGTTCTACCCATAGACCTAGGTTGATTTGTACCACCTGCGGCTGCTAAAGCGGGTAAATCAGATTCCGCATCTATTGGTTGTGGAGTACCTATCTGGTCAACAACTTCACCCGTGGTAGGATTTAGACCAACCCAACGCCCTGATAGCGAATGACTGGACCAGGCGGGATTTGTTTCTCCAGCCCATAATACTCCATGATTCCAGAATAGACATTCAACCCACAAGTGCTTAGTCTCCATTGAATCGCTTCCGTCTGCGGCCACAAGAGTATTCCCATCAGCATCCGTCGCCAATCCCATTTCATTTCCAAGGGTGTCAACTCTAGTGTAGGCCGTACCAAGAGCATTTGCTTCTAGTACGGTAACACCAGCACCATTCCATGTAGATCCTAAATAGAGTCTACTAGCATCTGGCGAAATCAATGCGCTTCTATTGTAGTTTACGCCCGCCGCAGCTACAACAGTTTGCGTAGCGAAATCAGGACTAATTCTAACGATTGGCTTGTCTGCTCCACCAACCCAACCTAAATATATGTTACCATTCTGATCAACTGATGGATATGTCAAGGCAGCTAATAGGGGGTTACCCGCTTCATCCTCACCATAGGGAACTGCTACACGATGCATCATTTCACCTGTCATGTAATTAAACCTGTAGAGCTCATTCGTACTATACAAGATATTACCTTCATGGTCTAGACACATACCCTTTCCACTGTAGGTTAAAGTATCAAAGGTTGAGGTTCCTTCTGTACCAATGTATCTTATCGGAGAATAGGATGCATGCGCACCAGCCGGAGTATATACATGGATTGGTTTTAACATCATATAACCAGCTGAATCTGATCCATCAACAGCAGTAAACGTGTGAGGAATACTATCCTGAGCAAGATTCCCATTCATTGCCACCCATATGTTACCATCAGGTGCAACAACAGTACCGTGGATTCCATAACCATTTGCTACTGGCAGGTCATAGGAAGCAAACACAGACTGCAGTTGCCATTCATCTGCAAACAAGTTTGCTTTTAGTAAAAGTAATACAAAAACTGCTAACATTTTTCTCATATTCTTTCCTTTTTTTGTTTTTTAAAGCATTAGATAATAGGATAATCATCTAATACGAACAATTATTTTATCTAATAAGATTATAATTTATTCACGACCGTAGTACGGTGCTCCTTTAACACCCATTTCCAATCGATAGATAGCCCTGGGAGCTCCGCGGAAGTTTAGATACAGATAATCACTTGAACCCCAAGTCATTTTTGTTATGGGAGCAGATAAAATATTGGGATATAACTGACTAAATTTCATCTCCGAATCAATAGTGGCAATGGCCACGTCTGCATCTGAGGAAACATACATTATACCCTCTTCATCAAAGGTGATACATGTAATATTGGAATTTTCTCCTGCATGGTCGCTCCAGTCTAGGTACATCTCTTTTTCACCCAAAGATCCATCAGAAGAGAGAATTTGATTTCTCCAAATACCAACGTTTGGTATACCCTCTTCTTCGCCCGTGTAATTGCCACCCACATATACATAACTATCATGAACTCGAACAGCTCTTATGGATATCTCGGTATAATCAGCTGCCACTACTGAGGACAAGTCTGTTTGGACCTTAAATAAGTTTTGCCCAGTTCCTCCACAATAAAGATTCCCATTTGTATCAAAATCAAGATCAAATGCGATACCTGGTAAAGTATTGTATGATGGGCTCCCAGTTTCTAAATCATGTTTTATGATAAAGGGATTTGCTCCATCAACATAATAGATATGATCATCAGGTCCGATACGCATACTGAAAGGGGTCTGAAGCACAGCGTTAATAAATGCACTTTCTCTAATACCCTCAGGTGGACTCAATTTATCAATAGTTCCTTCGGGAAAAGAGGATAGTCCTACATATAGGTTTTCATCATTATCTGCCTCTAGCCCCCATATACTTTCATCCAAAGCATCAAAGGCGCCGTACTTTATTATTCGAGGGAACAGAATGTAATTTTTTTGATATTGAGCAAATTGAAAAGCACCATGTGCTGCGATTTTTATGGTGATACTATCGGAGATAATATTTGGAGGAATAACTACAATCGAGGAGTTTTCTGCAGCTATCACCTCTCCTAGTCCTGTATTAAAATATACGAAGATCCCATCCTTATCTTCTCCGAAATTTCCTCCGTAGATGGTGATCTCATCGGACCCTGCAAATGCGCTGTCCGGAGGGTCGATGCCAGTAATAAATGGAGCAGGTGCACCTTCATCACCTGAATCCCAAACGCCTGGTGTGGAGTTTGGGTCATCACAGGAGAGCGTTAGGAAAGAAATGTATAACAGTATTAGGTGTAAATAGGGTGATCTCATTTAGAAATTCCAATACTTAGCCTGCTCACTTCATCAAAAATACCAAATGGAGTATATGCGTAGTTTATATCAAATATACCTAGTTTAAATCCCGCGCCAAAAGTAAAAGCACGCTCGTCATAATTGTGGAGATATCCAATTCTTGCATTAACAATGTTCATGTAAGAATATTCTAAGCCTGCATTGATGCGCTGCGAATACGATCTAGGATGCAGGGCATCAATAGCAAGAAGTAGTGCCTGTGCTTTGGATGGTTTTGTGATAAACCCAAGAAGATCAATAGAGGCTCCAATTCTAAATGTAAGCGGTAATTGAAAACCATCATACGCATACTGAACCTCCTCGCTAAAATTGCGTATGGACATACCAAAGGTAAAATCATTCCATCCTGTTACGTAAATAGTACCAAAATCAAATGCAATCGCACTGGAAACGTTGTTGCTCAGAACTTTTGATGAATCGGTGATAGGCACTACATTTTCTCCAAGATATTGGTAAGCTTTTTTTAGTTGGCCGCCAAGAGAAAAATTATCGGATAATGCTCTACCATATCCGAGACCCATTGCGAATGCAGAAGGTCTGAACTTTTCTGTATCAATGAAACCTTGGGTGTTATCCCAAACCATCGTCCCCTGCATCTCTCCGTAGTCTACATTCAACAAACTCAAACC
>CAJWHU010000122.1 GCA_913041325.1 uncultured Fidelibacterota bacterium
ATTTCAGCTAGAGCCTTATGCTAGAAGATTAAAATTAGCCTCTCATATATCCACGCATCGCACAAATGATTTTTCGAAATTTCAATTTTTATCTAAAAACGTAGTAGACAATGAGATAACATTCTTAAATAGATATTTTAACATCACTCTCAAAGTTACCAGTTCCGGTAAACGCTTTTTTAAAGTGATTAGCGAGGAAGATCTCTTATTAAATTATGAATTTAGTTCACAAAAAAGCTATATGTTAAAAGCCTCTAAAACTTTTGTATTCAGATGGTTTCATATTACGACATCATTTAGTGGGGAGAATCTAAATGTCCAGCCTATCCAAATAGGCAATATAATGACAAATGAAAGGAAATACTTTATTGATGTTAATCTAGCAATTAAATAAAATTATTAATGATTAAAAATTCTAATATTTTATTACCTACAGCTGATTTACTTAGGCTAATTTATGAAGATTATAATGTTAACTTTTTGGAGTATTGAAAACCATGTCTAATAATGTAAACGAATTCACAGATGATAATTTTGATGCAGATGTTGCCCAATCGGATTTGCCGGTTTTGATTGATTTTTGGGCTGCTTGGTGTGGGCCATGCAAGGCTATCGCGCCAATAATTGACGAGATAGCAGGAGAGTACAGCGGTAAAGTCAAAGTCGGGAAAGTTGATGTTGATAAAAACCAGAATATTGCCATGAAATATGGTATACGAAGTATACCCACACTTCTTGTAATGAAAGGTGGTGAGGTAGTTAATCAAATAGTAGGTGCTGTACCTAAAGAAAACATCACCGATGTTTTGGACAAAGTTGTTTAATAATTAAAAAAATGAAAAGAAAGGTAATAATTGTCGGTTCTGGTCCCGCTGGTTTGACAGCAGCCATTTACTCAGCCCGAGCCAACCTTGAACCAATTGTTTTTGAGGGTGCTCAGCCCGGGGGCCAATTAACAATAACCACAGATGTAGAAAATTACCCAGGCTTTCCAAAAGGCGTAATGGGACCTGAGATGATGGACGATTTTAGAAAACAGGCAGAAAGATTTGGCGCTGAATGTTTATTTAAAACAGTTGATCGTGTAGAATTTTCTAAAAAACCATTTTCGGTTTGGGTGCAAAATGAAGAGTATAAATCAGACTCCATAATAATTTCTACAGGTGCATCAGCAAGATTGTTGGGTCTGGAAGCGGAATCTGACCTTATGGGCCACGGCGTATCAGCATGTGCAACATGCGATGGATTCTTTTATAAGGATAAGAAAGTTCTTGTTGTTGGTGGAGGCGATTCTGCAATGGAGGAGGCTATATTTTTAACGAAATTTGCCTCAAAAGTTGTTATAGTCCACAGGCGAGATAAGTTTCGTGCGTCCAGGATAATGATTGACAGAGCAATGTCAAATCCTAAAATCTCCGTACTATATAATACTATTGTAACAGATATAATTGGATCAAAATCAGATGGCGTACGCTCAGCGGTTGTTAATGACACGGTGACTGGGCAAGTCAATGAGGAAAGCTGTGATGGTATTTTTATGGCCATAGGTCATGTTCCCAATACTGATTTATTTAAGGATAGCATTAATCTTGATGAAAGTGGATACATCATAACAGAGCCTGGCTCGACCTATACAAATGTCAAAGGTGTTTTCGCTTGTGGAGACGTACAGGATAAAATATACAGGCAGGCTGTGACAGCTGCTGGCTCAGGATGCATGGCTGCAATAGATGCAGAAAGATGGTTGGAGACAATACAATAATATAAATTACCTGATTCTTTCATTCTTTTACAAAAATAGTTATTTAAAAAGGATTGAAGATGAAACAATCAAAAAGATTAATTTTTAAAGTCGATGGGCTTGAAAAAAAGTACGGGGACTATAATGCTCTAAACCTTAAGAAATTGGAGATCCATCCCGGTACTATTTATGGTGTGATCGGCACTGTCGGTAGTGGTAAGACCACTCTTCTTAATTTGCTTGGTGGACTAGAAAAGCAATCATCAGGCACCATCCTCTATGAGAATAATCCATATGAAAGAAATTGGTATGGTAAAATCATCCCTAAAGACGATTTATTTTACGTTGGAGATCTGCGGAAAAACTCACCAAATAAAACTGTATCGTCCTATATAGCATATAAATTTGGTAAAAAGAGGAAAGTTATTGCTAATAGGTATTTCAATGATGGTAGTTTTAAAAACTTATTGGACAGGACCATGAAAAACATTTCTGATGCTGAGGCAAATTGGCTGAGTATGATTTTGGCCATAGAGGCGGATCCCAGAGTCCTCCTTATTGATGATTATGGTACTTATTTCAATGGTAAAATGGAGAAAGAGTTCAGAGCAAAAATAATTAAAATGAACAGGAATCTTGGAACTACAATAATCCTAACGGCTCCATCTGATATAAATATAAAATATTTCGCGTCAGTTTTAATATTTTTAGACCATGGGCACATATGGAAAATCAGATCCGGTAGTTTACGAACTGCAAATAAAAACCGACCTAACACAAAAAAAAGGGGAAATAGTAAAGGGCAAAATAGAAAAAATAGAAGGGCCAAATAGTTTTGCTGCATGTAATAGTAAATGAATATATGATCAAACAATCTTAAAAAGGATACATTCAAAAGATGGTACTCACACGCGTAAAAAATTATTGCAGCCCATGATTGAAGACCAAACCTATGCAAATCAAGTTAATAAGTCTGATAATATTATTGAACCTCATCTCTAAATCGCATGGTCAACCAGATTCTAGGTTCAGGCCATTCGATTGGGTACTCTACAAAAGCTCTGGATCAGTTTTGTCGATAACTGAAGGCTATAATTATGCTTATTTTGGCACCTCAAGTGGAGGAATAAAGCGATTCAATTTATTTAATAATAATTTTGATTACCCATTGACTGTAGCTCAAGGGTTAAAAAAAAATGAGATAAATGCCGTGCATTTTGATAAAAAAACTGGATTTCTTTGGGCAGCTACACCTGAATACGTACAGTACTCGTTCTCAAGAGAGGGAGATTGGTACCCAATAAGCTTATCAAGTCTTGGCTTGTCAAGATTTGATGTTGTAAGTCGTATTGGATCCACAGAAAGTTTCATCTGGTTACAGGCAAGGTCATCTTTTGTAAAGTTAGACAATAGTTCTGGTACCCTTGTTGGTATTTTTTCGAGGCCCGATGAGCAAAAAGTACAATGGAGCAGTGGCCCTTACGTGGGTCAAATTCAATTAAGGGAAATACTCAATAATTACCATTTTTTAGAAAGCTGGGTTTATAATGGTGCCCAGCTTATAGATGCCATTGGCAGGGTGTCACTGATTTCTACGGGATTTATTGGCAATCATAAAAATATTTACTTTGGTTCTGATGATGGGACCATATTTCACGGTACTAGTATCATGCAAACCCTTACTCCCTTAGAATCACCAATAGCAAATGATGATATTTCATCTTTGACTTTGTACGATGATACCATGTGGATCGGTAGCAAAAATTATATTTTATCTAAAGGTATCTCAAAAATGAATATGCAAGATATGTCAACAGAGTTATATGCCTTCGAAGAAACTATAAATATGCAGCCCACTTCGGTTTATTCCTTAAAGTATTTAGAAAATGAACTGTGGGCAGGGGGAGAGAGGAGTATTTTGTATTACAACCTTAAAGACAACTTTTGGAGAACATTAGGGGAAGTAAAAGGTGTCCCAAGTGGCCTTGTGTACGATTTAGAAGCGGATGAAACTCATCTGTGGGTAGCTACTTCAGATGGTTTTGGCAGGATAGAAAGAGCTACGTTGAGCTCAGACCCACTTGGGATTGAAGATATTTTTGTTGGATTTCCAATATATGATATGGAAAAAATTGAGGACCAGTTGTGGCTCGGAACTTCAAGAGGTGTCTTTGTATTTTATACAAAAAATCCGCAAGTTTTAAATATCAATTCAATTGGCAGGAAAACATTTCCTGATAATTTATATAATGTCAGCTCCATCAAAAAATTTAAAAATATCGTGTACATTGTTAGCGACAAAGGTGTAGTGACTTTTGATCTAGAAAGTAAAGAATGGGTTATATTATTTAGGTCTGGATTGTATAGTAACAAAGATGTGTATTCTATGACTGTTAATGATAAATTCATATTTTTGGGTTTGGAAGATGGCTTAGTAAGAATTAACAAAACTACCGGCATTGTCAAGGATTATCCTTTTTCATTCATCGGGCAGGTTAATGATATAGTAATTGATGAAAAAAATGCTTGGCTTGGTACGGCTAATGGCTTAATAAATTTTAAATGGAGAAGAGATCTTTGAATGGTATTATAACTTTGTTGCTTTCATGTGTTTTTTTATTTGATTACTCTGTTCAGGCGCAAATGTCGAAGAGGCGTTCTTCAAAAATAAATGTAGAAAAGTTTGTTGTAGAGCCATTTATGGATGCTATTTCAAATGACTCTCTCAAAATAGTAACGTTTATTGAAATACCATACAGTTCTGTACAATTTATTAAAAATGGTGAAGCCTTCTTAGCAAAATATCAGGCGTCTCTGGGAATTAAAAATAATGATGGTGATGAGGTCGATTACATGGTCTGGACAGATTCAATTCGATTGAATTCATACAAAGACACGCGATCTGCATTAAAAAATAGAAAGCATTACACAACATTTAGAGTAAAAGTAAATAAAGGATATTCAATCACGGGACAGTTACAAGATTTAGACACGAGGAAGACAGGTACAATTAAAAAGAAAATAATTCTCGATGGTATGGATAATCCACCAAAACTAATAAAGCCAAACTTTTTGTTAGATTTGAGTGGAAAT
>CAJWHU010000123.1 GCA_913041325.1 uncultured Fidelibacterota bacterium
ACGCCGGCAGTCTCAGTGAAGAGTCAAAAGGCTATGATACATCGCCGGTAAAACCATTAAAAATAAGAGATCATATTGTTGAGCAGACCATACTACCAAATGATAGTAACGATTCAGTAATCTTAAACGCTATTGTAAAAAATATTGCAGAGAAAATTGCGTTAAATCTGAGAAAGCGTAAACAGTTAGCAAAAAAAGTTAGATTAGATATTTATTATACAGATGGCTATAAAAGGCATAGTACTGGCAGTATTAAAAAAAATGACACTAGCTCAGTTACTGCAATACTACAGTTGTTATTTTTGAAAGCTAATCAACGTCGTAATCGTGTACGAAGTATATTAGTAGATGTTTGGATATTTTATCCACATTCTATACAATACGATTTATTTGATCAAGCAGAAAGGCGTAGTAGTGATTTATCAAAAGCAGTAGAAATCATTAGAAACAAATATGGGAATGGGATAATACAGACTTGCGATGTATTCCGGGCTCTTAAACATTAATAATGTTTGTACATTTAAACACACACTCCGTTTACTCCGCAATGAGAGGTTTATTATCAATTACAGATTTATTAAATCTTGCCAGATCATTATCAATGAATTCGTTAGCTCTTACAGATGTAAACGGAATATGGGGATTAATTCATTTTATTCAACAATGCCGTTATCAAGATATAAAGCCTATTGCTGGGGCAAATATTATCACACCTAATCAAGAAGCGTTAATACTAGTAGAAAGCCAGTGCGGTTATGAGAATCTTTGTAAAATACTTTCTTCTTTCCATAATAACGTTAATCAAAATTTAGCTAGTGTCTTAGATGGTTATACTAATGGATTATTTTTTATGTCTCACGATAAAAAAGTTTTACAAGAATTGAATTGTTTTGTACCTAAAACCCATTTATTTATTGAATTACGACCCGGTGTTAGCGAACGATATGTAAAAGAATTATCAAGTCATCTCAAACTAGAAATGGTTGCAACAGGCGATGTTTATTTCAAGCAAAAAAATAATCACAGAATTCATAAAATACTTCGTGCTATCGATTGTAATACTACACTAGGAAATTTATCTCCATCCGAATGCAAGTCAGATGGTCACTGGTTTAGAAATGAGAGGGAGATGGTAGAGCTTTTTCCGAATAGCTTAGAAGCCCTTAATAACAGTCAGTACTTGGCAGATAGATGTAAAACTGACTGGCCATTTATTAATACTATTTTTCCGGGTTTAAACTTGAAAGATACATATATCGCAAATCATAATCTGAAAAAAAAAGTTTATGAAGGTGCAAAAAAACGATATGGTAAAATTAATGATCAAGTACATTTAAGAATTGACAAAGAATTGAATATTATTACTCAGAAAGGATTCGCCCCCTATTTTCTTGTTGTAGAAGATATTGTTGCAAAAACACAATCTACAATCGGTCGTGGATCTGCAGCAGCATCAATTGTCAGTTATTGTCTTTTTATTACGCAGGTTGATCCAATAAAGTATGGACTTCATTTTGCACGATTTATCCATCCTGAAAGAGAAGATATGCCTGATATTGATATCGACTTTCCATGGGATGAGAGGGACGAGATCTTGGATTATATTTTTAAAAAATACGGTACTCAACGTACAGCAATGGTCGCAAATCAAGTTTTCATGAAATTTAGATCTTCTGTTCGAGAGGTCGGGAAAGTTTATGGGTTATCTAACGAGGAAATAAACAATATTACAAAAAGTATTAATCGGTATACCTCCAGTCATGATGTGTATAAGGTGGATGATGGGAATCAGAGATCTATTGGCAAATACTTAGACAAAGATGTATCAAGTATATTATATGATAGTAATCAAATAGTAGGTGCATTTCGTTATCCATCTGTTCATCCAGGTGGAGTGATAATTGTTCCCGATGAAATTTGTAAATATGTTCCAGTGCTAACAGCTCCCAAAGGGGTTCAGATAGTAGAATGGGAGAAAGATCAAGTAGAAGACGCAGGGCTTTTAAAAATAGATATTTTGGGTAATCGCAGTCTGTCAGTAGTCCGCGATTCCATTCGAAATATTAATCTCAATTATGGGAACAATTCTTTAAGAAATAAATACTTAGATTATCATACAATTCAACCTGTGGGCGACAAAAAGACACAGACATTAATGAATTCAGGAAAAACAATGGGTGTTTTTTATATTGAAAGCCCTGCTACTCGACAGCTTCTAGCTAGAACAAGTATAGTAGATTTTGAGCATGTAGTTATATACTCATCAATCATTCGTCCAGCAGCAAATAAATATACAAATTTGATGTTATCCCGAATTCATGGAGAGCATTGGGCGATACCTCATCCTAGTTTAACATTTTTACGAGAAACCTATGGCATAATGGTTTACAAAGAGCAAGTCTCTATGGCTGTTATGACTATGGCTGGCTTGAGATATAAAGAAGCAGAACAATTAAGAAAGGCAATGAGCAGAAACTCGATGAGTCATCTGATTTCATCATGGAAAAAAAAATTTACCCTTGGTGCAAGACGTAGAGGATATTCCCACCAAATAATTGCACATGTTTGGGATATGATAGCTTCTTTCGTAGGGTATTCTTTTTGCAAGCCTCATTCTGCATCATATACAATGCTATCTTTTACATGCGCATATCTTAAAGCACACTTTCCTGCAGAATTTTTAGCAGCTGTAATATCTAATCAAGGCGGCTATTATTCATCGTATGCTTATATGAGCGAAGCAAAAAGATTTGGCATAAAAATACTTCTGCCTGATATCAATGAAAGTCACTATGAATGGCGAGGCGCTCACAATGAAATCCAGATGGGTTTTATGAGTATAAAAGGTATAAAAAGGAAGGCAATCAACGAAGTCTTAGGAGCAAGAAAAACTGCAAACTTTGATTCGTTAGATGATTTTCTATTGCGTGTTAATTTAGATTTATCTGACGCAATGGCTTTAACGAATGCCGGATGTTTCGAGAAAATTGCACCGCAGTCAAGTCACCAGAAGATAGCATATCAGGTCGCAGGATTCTATCTCCAAAATGAATCTAGATCGCCCATCACGAATAGTCCATTAGATCAGAAACTTACAGCACGCGATCGGCATAGGTTAGAGATTGATGTGTTTGGTTTTCCCGTGTCTGCACACCCCTTATCCAGATATCGATCAATAATGAATTCTAGAATTAAATATGCAAAAGATATACCTGAATTTTTTGGTCAGTCAATTTATTTAATGGGTGTTTATATTACATCTAAAGCAACTACGACTCGCTACTCAGATCATATGGATTTTTTAACGTTAGAAGATGAAACTGATATCTACGAGTGTATCTTATTTCCAAGTGTGTACAGACAGTTTGGAAACTTATTAAATTGGGAAAGATTATTTATTATACGTGGTAAAGTGGAAAAATCTTTTGGAGTTCATAATATAATAATTGAGAAAATAGGGAGCCTCCAAAAAATATCAAGGGGAAAACTATCTGCTCCATAATTCATCACTGACTTTTCGACCATTTTTCCATTGGATAATATCCGCTGTAAATGATTGAACTAATTCTGGATTGGACTCTGCGATATTAAAATCATTATTATGGTCAGTTTTCATATTAAATAATTTTTTTTCATTTTTTGTAGCGTTCCACTGGAAAAACCAATTTTCATTCCTTAGCCAATAACCCTCTGTTGGCTTTCCCATCATATCATCGAAAGATCTTGTAGTTGTTATATTACCAATAATTTTTTTACGACTAGAAAAACTTTTACCATCAATAAGTGGTTTATATGATTTTCCGTAGTAATTAGTAGGTTTTTCTAGGTCTAGATAATCAAGGATGGTAGCAGGAATATCTGCACTATGTATGAATTCTTCTAGGTACTTATTCTTTGCAATCTTTCTTTCCCATGCAAAAATGATGGGGGTTCGAAATGATTGATCGAAAATGGATATCTTACCTTTATCACCACCATTATGTGATCGCATTGGATCATCCCAAAAATCTTGGCTAGGGTTCTGCTCCCAACCATTATCATTTACATATATAAAAAGAGTATTCTCATACTCTCCAATTCTCTTTAAATGTTTTACTAATTCACCAACGCCATCATCAAACCAAGTGCAATTAGCGTAATATCTCTTCGCTGATTCTGTCATGTCCTCGTTTTTATAAATATTATAATATTTTTCGGGCGCGTCAAATGGGTAGTGAGGAAGCTCAGGTGCATACCAAAGAAAAAAGGGATTGTCTTTATTTTGGTTTATAAAATCATATACTGGCTCCATGGTAGCTCTACCTAATTCAAGTCCATTACCACCCATGAACTTTCTAAACCAATTTTTACTATTTCTTTCCTCCTTTGTCCAGCCGGTTGCCATGCCCTTATCAAAGCCACCATTTTCATAGTGAAATTCCCACCATTTTCCGCCTTGGAAGCTGGTATATTTCTTTTTTTTAAGTAGTTTTGGTAGGGTAATAAAATACTTCATAGCATGGTGACTAAATTCAATTTTCTCGTTATCGTCAGCTATACCATTTTTTAAAATCATTTTTTCAACTTCCATTCTGTGATTAATTGGTAGTATTCCAGTTACTAAGGTTGCTAAGGATGGTCTACAATGATTATCAGGAACGTATCCATTTCTAAATACTGTGCCATTTGATGCAAGCTGATCCATATTTGGTGTTTTAACATATTCTGAACCCATGAAACCGAAGTATGGATAGCC
>CAJWHU010000124.1 GCA_913041325.1 uncultured Fidelibacterota bacterium
TTTGAAATAATGGTGCTTTTTGTGTTCTTACCAAGATGCACCATTTTAGTTCCGGTGTCAGCCTGCTGGTGGTTGTTTGTTACCGCTACTGAATAAAACTCTCCAACGGATCCATCACCTCTGAGTATACAAGAAGGATATTTCCATGTGATTGCAGAACCAGTCTCGACTTGGGTCCATGAGATTCGGGAATTTTCTTCAAGGCAGGTACCTCTTTTGGTGACAAAATTATAAATACCACCTTTGCCAGTTTCTGGATCTCCTGGATACCAGTTTTGAACAGTAGAGTATTTTATTGTTGCGTTTTTGTGGGCAACAAGCTCAACAACAGCGGCGTGTAACTGATTTTCATCGCGCATTGGGGCGGTACATCCCTCAAGGTAGCTGACATGGCTGTCTTCATCAGCGATGATTAGAGTTCTTTCGAACTGTCCAGTATTTGCCTCGTTTATTCTGAAGTAGGTTGAAAGCTCCATGGGACATCTTACGCCTTTGGGGATATAAACGAAGGACCCATCAGTAAAAACAGCGGAATTTAGTGATGCAAAGTAGTTGTCAGTGTATGGTACTACAGTGCCTAGATATTTTTTTATCAAGCTAGGATATTTAACAACTGCTTCAGAAAAACTACAAAATATAACACCCGCCTTCTTTAGTTCTTCTTTAAATGTCGTAGCAACTGATACACTATCAAAGACAGCGTCCACCGCAACTCCTGATAACATTTTTTGCTCATCTATGGGTATGCCAAGCTTGTCGTACGTCTCAAGCAGCTGTGGATCAACCTCGTCTAAACTTTTTAATTTCTTTTTCTTTGGAGCAGAAAAATAACTAATTGCCTGGTAATCGATTTCAGGATAATTGATATTAGCCCAATCAGGTTCTTTCTTTTTTAGCCAGTGACGATATGCCTTCAAACGCCAATCCAACAACCATTTTGGCTCTTTCTTTTTTAGTGAGATAGTTTTTATTACTTTTTCGTTTAGTCCAGGAGGCAAAGTCTCAGACTCAATATCCGTAACGAAACCATACTGATACTCTTTTTCTAAATTGGAGTCTATTATTTTTTGATTGTCTTGCATATTTTTTCTCTATTTGGTTTACGCGGAAAAACTGGTTCCACAACCGCAGGTCCTCTCAGCATTTGGGTTTTTAATTTTGAATCCTCCATTTAGTAAGTCGTCAGAATAATCTATTTCCACATCTTTTAGGTACAACCAGCTATTGAGATCACAGACCACAGTTAGGCCGTTTGATTGGAATTCTTTATCGAATTCTCCTAATTGGTTTTCAAAGTCCATTTTATATGTCATTCCCGAACATCCGCCACCATCAACGGACATACGCAAAAAATGGTTCTCTTTACCATCCGACTCCATTACTGCTTTTAATCTTTTTACTGCTTTTTTCGTGACCGTGATGGTAGCATTTTGAAAATCTAATTGCTGCTTTTCAATATTGCGTTTGGCGGTTTCTTTCATATTTATTCCCACTCTACTTTATTTGTTTGTTCTTTTTTACTTTCTTGAACGGAATCAAACCCAAGCTTTTTTCTAGCCTCGCTCGTCATCATTGAAGGATTCCACGGGGGATCAAATGTTACAGTCACATCAACACTTGAAACTTGATCAATATCAGAAACTTTTGTTTTTATGTCGTCGGCCATATGTTGTCCCATGCTGCACCCCGGAGTGGTCAGCGACATAGTGATCTTAACTTGATTTTTTTTATTTTTTTCTTCTATTTCTACATCGTAGATAAGGCCCAAGCTCCATAAGTCAAGAGGTATTTCGGGGTCAAAGCAGGTCTTCAATCGTTCGATAATCGATTCTTTTAAGTGGTTCTTCATGCTATGTCCGCAAGAGTCATATTGTTAAACATATTTCTTATTGCGTCGTTAATATTGTTGATAGGTGTTTTAATGTTACATCCATCAATTTGATCACAACCTGATTCAAAATAACAATTCATTATGCCTACCGGGCCTTCAATGATCTCAAAGAATTCAGTCATGTTAATTTCTTTAGGGTCTGTTGCTAGCCTGTAACCACCTAATGGTCCCTTGGTTGCTTTTAGAATATTATTTTTAGCCAGGCTCTGTAGAACCTTAGCTAAAAGCTCCTGGGGGATAGAATACTTCAAGGCTACCTCCCTAGCAGAGGTAAATTTATGAGGGCTCTCGTTCTGAAAGTGCCTCAGTGCAATTAATGCGTATTCTACTTTTCGACTAATCTTTAACATGTGTCTCTAAACCCGGATGGGAAGTTATGTTACTGGTGTGTAGTTTTACAAATGGATAATTGCGACTATTTTTGTCGCATATAGCTTACTTAACAATAATTCTTGTTGACCTGGTATTAATGATGCTGCCAATTATTTTTACATGATCTCCCATTGCGTTGGTAAAAGTCTCGGCTTGTTTAGCTGGTAAGGATATTAGTAAACCGCCTGATGTCTGAGCATCAGCCAAAATGTATTGGTTGTTTTTATTAATTTCTGGTCCAAATGTGGTAAAGCTATCAAGAAAATCTAAATTTCTTTTAGTACCGCCAGGAATGATACCAGATTCTGCTAATGACTTCACTCCGGGTAATAATTCAATGTCAGAAAAATAGATTTCAGATGAGACCCCACTATTTTCGCACATTTCATTTAGGTGCCCAATTAAACCGAATCCTGTGACGTCAGTTACCGCATTCACTTTTAATTTTGTTAAAACTTCCGCTGCTTCCTTGTTCAAGGTGGCCATAGTTTTTGATGCAGTCATTATGACATCTGGTGATGCTAAGCCTTTTTTTATTGCAGTAGCTATGATACCTGTCCCTATTGGCTTTGTCAACACTAAAACATCACCCACCTGAGCCCCGGAGTTTCTCCACAAGTTATCTTGCTCGACCTCACCTGTAACAACGAGTCCAAATTTTGGCTCTTTGTCGTCTATTGAGTGCCCACCAACGATTGGGATACCTGCTTCCTTGGCTTTATCAATTCCCCCTTGCAATATTTCGCCCAGTATAGACTTTGGTAACTCATTTATAGGAAACCCTACAATATTGAGTGCAAAAAGTGGTTTACCGCCCATAGCGTAAATATCCGAGAGGGAGTTTGCCGCGGCAATCTGTCCAAAATCGTAAGGATTGTCAACAACAGGAGTAAAAAAATCTACAGTCTGAAGAATTAATTTCTCGTTGTCTAGGCGTACAACAGCTGCGTCATCAAGCTTCTCGTGGTTTACAACGACTGAAGGGAAAGAGCTAAAATCAAGATTACCCAGGACCTGGGTAAGGTCTTTTGGACTGATTTTACATGCTCATCCAGAGCCGTGACTTAGCGTGGTGAGCCTTACATTATCTTTTTTATTTATCATTGATTGAGTGGTTTGTTTTAATCTTAAGTTTCATCTTCAGCCAGGGCTATCAGTCCATCTTTCTCAGTTATTTCGAATTCATCGTTTTTATCCGGGATAAGTGCAATCCCAAACATCTTGTCTCTGTCTTTACGGTCAGCATGAATCTGTAGACCCAATATTATTTCATTGCGAAGTTGTGCTGCTTGGACGCATTCGCCGTATTTTAAGGTAATTGATTCTTTTTTTGTAAAGTCGAAATAATACGAGGCAGGTTTTATGTATAGTTCGCTACCATCAGCCTGAAAAAGATCATCATAAACGTCTAATGCCTTCGGCTCTTCAGAGACCTGTGCCATTATCTGGGATACGAACTGATTGGAGACCATAAAATCTTCGACGCCGCTATTCAAAATTATGTCTATGTTTTCACTATCCATTACTTCGGTTATTAGCTTAGGCCATGTTTTTGTTTCATCGTTATTCTCATGTGCATGGGCGGACATTTTTAATAGTAGTATTTGCCTAATCCGTATTAGAAGGGATATAACATAGGCATCCATCTCTTCAATCGTGTTTCCACCTGGCGAGAGAATGAGTATGCTGTCAAAATTTTGGGGTTCAATTGATTTTAATTTTTCAAGATCATTTAGGTCGAGCTCCCCAATTGTAAGCTTTATTTGCGGATAGTTAGCATTGAGTGATTCAATGCAACCATCCATTTCTGAGGTTTTACCAGAAACAAAAGTGTGCAACTCAGAACCATCAGTTAAGTAGGTGCAGAGTTTTTCGAGAATAATTGATGTTTTGGTTGTCCAATTTAGAAGAGCAAGTCTATAGGATCGGGCTTTAACAGAATATGTTGGAATTTTATTTACAGAAGGTGTGAATACTGGCTCTTTAAAATAGGATATTGTTGAGTCATCCTCAGCGAAAACAATTAGCTCATCGTTATCCGTTATTGGTGTATCGCTGGGCGGGTTGAGAGTAATATCACCTCGTGCTGTGCTGATGCCCATAGGGGTACTACTTTTAAACCTATTCTGACTCTCACCAAATGTAAGCGGGCCACCCCAGCCTTTATCTGGTTTGTAAAAATAAAATTCATTTCCATCAAAGCCAACCATATCGCTGTAAACAACAGATAATCCATTTCGACTCAAGGATAACTGCGCAATCATTCTGGAGAGAACACTTACCTCGTTAAGTGCTTTTACAGTCCCGGTTGAGATATTTTCTGCCAGGTCTCGGTCCCGATCAGAATGTATTTCGCAAACGATTGATGGGTGCTCATTGCCATCACATACCGCGATAATCGACATTATTGATTTCAGGACAAGGGCATCAGCAAGGTTTTTTTCGTGTTCCGTTTTCCAACTAGCCGCGCT
>CAJWHU010000125.1 GCA_913041325.1 uncultured Fidelibacterota bacterium
GAAGACATGGTATACTACTGGAAGGTGATTGCCACAGATGATGACGGAGGTACCAGGTCATCAGGAACCAGGTCATTTTGGACAAACAGTGAAAATAGCACTCCTGAAGAATTTATCTTACTAACACCTTTGCCAAATGATGATGCGGGTCTTTTCCCAACCTTTACATGGACCCAATCTTCAGATAATGATCTCGAGGATGTAATTAATTATCATCTTTATTTTGGTGATGACTTATCCTATTTAGAATATGTAGAGATAGGGGAGCAGCTACTTTATTCAGTTAGTAATCCACTAAATGATAACACAAATTATTATTGGTATGTGGTAGCCATGGATCTGTCTGGTGCAACGTTTACAACAAATACACAAACATTTGCAGTAAATGCTATTAATGATAATCCAAGTGGTTTTAATCTATTAATGCCAGCAAATGGAAGCATTTTGAATGATGATAATCTTTTATTCGTATGGTCTCCAGCAACTGATTTAGATAATGATGATCTACAATTTGAGGTATTTTTAAATGGAACCAGTATTGGGAATACCAGCCATAATTATTTTCCTTTTACTGATGTAGTCGAAAATGAGGTGTATGAGTGGTTTGTAGTCTCTACAGATGGAAACGGCGGCACTTCCACAACCGATACGTGGAGCTTTACTTTGAATATGGAGAATACGGCACCCTCATCTTTTGATTTAATCTCTCCCCTCACCGAGACGGTATTTAATCAATCAACAGTTACAATTGAATGGGAGCAGAGCAATGACATAGACCCAAATGATTTTGTGACCTATGACGTTGTACTTAGTTCAGGAGTTGATATAGTCACATACGAAACGAATCAGACAAATTTCACTATAGAAAATATGTTAGATAATACCATATTCCATTGGTTCGTTAATGCAAGCGATCAAAATGGTGCTGTTACTTCAAACAACGGTGGTCATAAGGCTTTCACAATTAACATATCAAATGATCCACCTACAATTGCTACACTTATTGCTCCACTAAATGGAAGCATACAAACAAATCTTAGGCCAGGGTTTCACTGGGCAGAGAGCATAGACCCCGATCCCCATGATCAGGTTACCTACATACTGCATTACGAAGAAAATGACGCGGTAATTACAATACCAATAGATACTAATTATCATGAATTAGAGACTGACATGGCAGACAACTCAGCGTATAGTTGGTCAGTCAAATCAATGGATATAAATGGAAGTGAAATTACCTCTGAGATATTCAATTTTTACACAGACGCATTTCCTGAGCCTCCTTTAAACTTTGCTACAATTGAACCGGAAGATGATATTGCTGGTCTAGGGACAGAGGTACTTTTTATGTGGAATTCAACGGAGGACCCTGATCCGTTAGAGGAATTAACTTATCGTTTAATTTACGCCACTGATTGGAATGATCATGCTACACACGTTACTACAGACTTATCGCAAGATACCTCGGTAGCATTATTTTTGACTGACAATAATCAATATACATGGATGGTAGAGGCCGTTGACGGAGATGGCTTTACTGTTGAGAGTGACCAAGGTATTCCTAAATCTTTTGTAGTTGGAACTCTTTCGATAGATGATGCTAATATTCCAAGAGAATTTGCATTGTTTCAAAACCATCCGAACCCATTTAATCCAACCACGAAAATTAAATACGACCTACCAATTAGAAGTCATGTAAACTTAGTAATATATGATGTTATGGGTCGTAGTATAAGGTTACTTTATAATGATATACAATCCCCGGGCCAACATTCAGTTTACTGGGATGCTACCAATAACTTAGGCGACCCAGTCTCTGCTGGGATGTATATCTATTCAATAGTAACCGAAGAGTTTATACACACAAAGAAAATGGTGCTACTAAAGTAAAAAGTTATTCAAAAAGGAAGTTTAATTTCAATGACTGTATATTATGCGCCCGTAGCTCAGCTGGATAGAGCGTTGGATTCCGGTTCCAAAGGTCACAGGTTCAAATCCTGTCGGGCGTACTAATTACTATGAAATATTTTATACTAACTTTTCTGATATTTAAAATATGGATTTACGGAAAATCCCCTTTAAAGGATGTTGATATTGAGTCTTTTATTGAAGCAAGGTATGGTGGTGACACATCGATAGTCAGTCAAATAATCGCTGAAAATTTTCTTTATTATCATACTCCCTATGTTGGTCTCGGGATAGATGGCCACTATGTAGATGGAAGCTTTATGGTATCCTCAGTACTATACGATTCTACTGAGGGCATGCTTGAGGAGGGAGATAGAATATTTGAGTTAAATGGTGTTCCAATTGACTCTTCAGGCTTGAAGATAAATGGCCCAGCTGGTGAAGAGCAGAAATTAATTGTAAATAAAAAAAATGATTCAACATTTACAGAGTTAAAAATTCCATTAAAAGAATACCAGTATAAGCAGAATAAAATCTCTTTCTTAAGTAACATTAATGATTACGCTGCAATCTGGTATGATTATGATATTGAAATTATAGATCTAGTATTAAAAAAGAATAAGGCTGTAATTTATTATTATTGGGAAGGGTCAAAAAAGGAGGGAGGTCCAGTCTATTCTTTCACTGCGATGGAGATTATTACCTTAAACAAAAAAAGGAACCTTGTCATGCAGATTGTAAGTTTATGGTCTGAAAAACAATTTAGGGATCAATTTAAATGATCCTTGATTTGTTTGACCATCTCGCTGTGTAGGGCCTCATTTGTTAGCAAAATATTATCTGTATACATATCCGTATTTTTACCAGTAAAGTCAGATACTACGCACCCCGCTTCCTTAGCGATTAAAATACCAGCGCCAATATCCCATGGTTTTATATCGTACTCCCAATATGCATCTGCCTTTCCACATGCAACGTGGCACATATCTATGGCAGCAGCCCCTAGTCTCCTAACTCCCTGAGTAATATCAGTGAAGTGTCTAAAGAGACCCATATTTTTTTCCCAATTTTCACCATGTTCATAGCCAAACCCTGTAACCATAAGAGAATCTTGAATGCTTGAAGTTTTTGAGGCATATATTTCTTTTCCCTCACAAAATGCACCCTTTCCTTTGATGGCAGTGTAAAGCTTTAATGTGGGCATCTCTATTATAGCTGAAGCAATTGGTTCTCTGTTAAAATATACCCCTATACTGACTCCAAAGGATGGGTATCCGTGAACGAAATTTGTTGTACCATCCAAAGGATCAATGACCCATAAATAGTTTGATTCGCTGGTTTCTTTGCCAGTCTCTTCAGCTAGGACTGAATGATCGCTAAATGATGCCTTAATTATAGCCTTGATTATTTTCTCGGATTCAAGATCAGTAGCTGTAACGAGATCTGTCGTGCCCTTATGATTACTGGTTTTTGGTTTTTGGAGAGCCTCCATGATAAGGTCCGAGGCAGCTAAAGATGCTTCTACCGCTACATCAAGTAACTTCTCACTTTTTATATGGGACATGTTCAACCGCAAAGTAATCTTTTGTCATTGTTTTTAGTGCTCCAGTTAGGAGCACTATGGATATAAGGTTAGGAAATGTCATTATCCCAAGAGCGGCATCTCCAAAGGCCCATATCGCCTCGAGCTCTGCTACACCACCAATAAATACAAACAGCACATACACCCACAGGTAGGGGATTATAGCCTTCTCGCCAAAAAGGTATACGGCTGCCCGATTACCATAAAACGACCATGCTATTGCCGTTGAAAGAGCAAATAGCAAAACAGATAGTGTTACAATCTTATCTCCAAAACCTATTAAAAATCCTAGGCCCTGTTTGAACGCATAAGAGGTGAGTAAACTACTATTTAATAATTCTCTACCCTGGAACACACCAGTTTTAAAAGCTTCATTTGCCTGCTCAATGCTTGTGGCAGTTATTTTTACAAAAAATTCAGTATGCTTCCACGCGCCTGTTGAGATAATTACTAGACCGGTCATTGTACAAATAATTAGAGTATCAATGTAAGGACCTAGCATTGCGACTGCACCCTCTCTAATAGAGTACTTTGTTTTAGCGGTGGAGTGTGCAATAGCTGCAGAGCCTTGTCCTGCTTCGTTAGAATAGAGACCTCTTTTAATACCCCATAGCATAGTCATGAGAATACCGCCGCCGGTACCTGCTATCGTTGCAGGAGGATTGAAGGCCATTGAAATTATTAAGCTAAAACTGTCTGCAATTTTATCAATGTTGACAATAATAATTAAGGCAGCTGAGAAAACATATATTAAAGCCATAAATGGCGCTAAAAATCCCGTAAAGGAACCAATACGTGTAATACCTCCTATAATAACCATTGCAACTACTGCAGACATCAATAGTCCAATTAAAGCCTGGAATATTGAAACATTAAAATCCGACCAGATTTCATGCTTCAATGTTAAGAAGTGTTCTTTTCCAACAACACTCGAAACCTCTGAATAGAGTTGATCTGATACAGTAAAAGACTGTATTGCATTTCCTGTAGCAAAAGAACAAATTATTGCAAAGGAAGCAAATGCAACAGCCATCCAGCGCCATTTTTTGCCTAAGCCATTCTCAATAGTGTACATAGGTCCGCCAGCAGTGTTTCCCATTGCGTCCATTTCACGATATTTGAGAGAAAGGGAGCATTCGGCGTATTTCAAAGTTGTCCCGAAAAATGCTGTAATCCACATCCAGAATAACGCACCTGGTCCTCCATAGTAAATAGCTGTGGCAACTCCAGCGATATTTCC
>CAJWHU010000126.1 GCA_913041325.1 uncultured Fidelibacterota bacterium
TCTAGATATAGGAGGCCGCGGTCAATGGAATTTGGAATACAATTTATATTTTAATGAGAAAACAAAACAAGTTTATACTGCTTATACTTATAACCCATTCTCTTTGCCTTGGACAGAATCTTTTTCCAATCCTAGGTGGACAGAGAGCAGGAACCAGTGTTTTCACTTTTCTAAATATAGGAGTTAGCGCAAGAGCGGTAGGGATGGGTGAATCTGTAGTTGCTCTCAACCAAGATGCCTCTAGCGTTTATTATAACCCAGCAACCATCGCACAGCTAGAGGACACGGAAATTTCGGTGTCTCAGGTTAAATGGCCTGCAAATATCAATTATGATTATTTTAGTCTCACACACCGGATTTTTAAAAGACACCATATTGGAGTAAATGGAGGTATTTTACACATGAGTCCCATGGCTGAAACAACAGAATTTTATCCAGATGGGACAGGTAATTATTTTTCTTTTCAGGACCGTTTTCTAGGACTAACCTACGGTGCAAAAATGACTGACCGATTCAGCTTCGGATTGACTATGAAACACGTCTATGAAAACTTAGCCGGGTACAAAATGAGTGCAGTTTTAATGGATGTTGGCACTTTTTATTGGACAGGATATAGGTCCCTGCGTTTTTGCGCATCTCTATCCAATTTTGGCAAACAGGTTTCTCCTGATGGCTCATACAACAAAAGAATATTAGATCAGGATTCAGGAGATGAGATCCAAGAGACAACCGCTTATGAAAAATTCTCTCCCCCAACACAATTTCGAATCGGCGCTGCAATTGATCCGGTTAAATCAAAAAGTAATTTACTTACACTAGCTGTACAATTAAATCATCCAGTCGACAATGCTGAATATATTGTATTTGGTGTTGAATACTCCTACCTAAAGACATTGTATTTAAGGTTTGGTCACAAATTTAATAAATATGAGGAGGATATAACTTACGGAGTAGGCCTAAACTTGCCAGTAGGACCTATTATTTTAAGAGTTGACTATGGCTATGCTAACTTTGAACACTTGAGCGATCCACAAAGATTTAGTATTGGGTTAACATTATGATCAATAGATATCTTTTTCTAGCGCACCTCTTACTTATATTAGTTTCATCATGCGTAGATAGATATGAGATTCCTGATGATATTAACTCAAATGATAATACCCAGTTCGGTGCTGGTGACACAACCTATTTACAAATACAGCCAGTCTGGAATGAGGCATATGGCGTTTCACAACCAAGGAATATATCTATCGCTCAAGACGGTCGTATTTTTGTCGCTGATCAGGGTAATAATTCTATTTTAGTTTTCGACCAGAATGGTGATAGACCAGAAGGTTATGACAGGTTAATTGACATGAGGGATAATGATGGAAAAACTATATATCCACTCGATGTTGACATTGATAAAAAAATGAACATCTTCTTTGTAGAAGGTTCACAGAAAATCTTTTTATGGAATCAATATTGGAATGAGATTAGCATCACAAAAGTTTCGAAGTCAGCCTCTTTCCGTCATTCTGAAACTGAACAAGATACAACGGTAAACGCTGATTCAGAAATATGGTTGACACTTCTAAATAATCAAGATTGGGATCTCATATCTGTCAATATGGAAAATGACCAGATGATAATAGATTCGTTAACAAACCCTCATTTATTCTACGACGGGGGTAACATTATGAATACGGATTTAGATCTATTTTATCAGGCCGATTCCAGTAAATTTAATGCAATAAGTGCTCCGTCAGATAATGAGAATATGATTTACGTTACTGATAATTATGGTGGATTGAATGATCAGTATAGAATTATTCAAATTAATTTTCATCGCTCACTAATGTTGGAACTGGCAAACGGGGACACCGTCTGGTCGTTCACTGGAAGATTTGGTTCTACAATCAAGGGTTTTGGCACAGGAGCTGGAACTGTTAACCGCCCGCTTAGCCTCGACGTAGATTATCAAGGAAATTTATATTACACTCAATCTGGTGATTACTTTCCTGCCCACATGATCATTCCAAATTTATCTGGTGACTTTGCCGTCTACACTTCAGGTTTTCAACCGGGTGCAGACGATATAATGGATGCTAGTAGGTTTTCAAGTGCGCAAGATATTGCAGCAGATAATAAAAAGAGTATTTATATCGTAGACAATATAAACAGAGATGTATCTGTTTTTAATTCGTACGGAAATTTTTTTAAAAAAGCAGGCTACGGTCAGGATTCTTCAAGAATAATGACTGATCCAGTTGCTGCTACAGTTGATCAAAACGGTGTCTTATATGTGTGCGATAGATTAGGTGGCGGAATATATCGATTCAGATTATCGAATGAGTTAAACGAAGATATAATTCAAGAAGATTAATATTGGTTTATTTTAAATACACATTGTTCATGTTCCTTTCATTTGGCTTCATGAGAGGTCAAATTCCAAATGATGTTTATTACGTGCGATATTTTGAGGATGAGCATAACTTTAAGGCAGATTTATCAATGATGGCTTCAAATCGCAGGGGTAAATCGCATTTAGCAGTTAGTTATAATGAGTTTGACCATCCAATAAAAATTGAAAAAATATCAGCTAACGGTACCATCAAAAAAAGAGAGATGCTTAAATTTGACGAGTACGGTAAACTGGTTGAGAGAGCGGAGTACACCGACCGGTGGAAGTATTTGAGTCTTATTATATACGGCGAGAATGAGCCTTGGAGCAGAGAATATAGAGAATGGAGATACAGGCCAAATGAGCCTATCACGTTTACCGATCAGCAAACACATTTTACTATAAAGGATGGTGTACAAATATCAAAAATTATGTTTCAAACTGTCGATGGTCAAAAATATGGGCAGGTAGAACTAGACTACGATTACCTTGGCAATCTGTACGAGGAAAGATGGCGTGATATGCCTTCTGGAAAAGTCATCCGAAGATTTAAATACAAATTTCAACATTTATATAATTACGTAGAGCCACACTCTATAGTGCAAATATGGGAATTTGGATATGATGGACAATTGATTTCAAATGTAGCAATCGACATGGCTCCTGCAGATCAATTGTATAAGACCCCTCCGCCAAGAACGCACAATACACTGGATGAGGCTGATATAATTAAAAGGGAAATAAAAGAGCGCAGAATTCTTGTGAAAAACACTAGTATTTTACCAAAGACTATCTTGGATGAGCTAATTCTTGTGAACGGTGAGCAAATTTTCGTTGATTTTGTTAACGTGTCAGAAAATGGGATCAAATTTCGCATGCAAGATGAAAAAGATATTTTAACACTTCCTTTGCATCGTGTACGTTCTTTGACCTCTCGTATGGGAGATGTAATTTACCCCAAGCCAATCAATAAGAATAATCGATGAGAAAAGAAAAAATAGTAATATATACATTGCTTGTCTCCTTACTTCTTAGTCAAGAGTACCCCCCTCCCACAGACCTAATTACAATTCCCACTGCCGGAACGTTACTCAGAGGCAGTTTCTCAATGGACATGAGAGTGCAAGATGGGGGTGGTCTTATAACTGGGCTTAGTGTAGGGATTACAGATAGGTTTCAGTTTGGTTTATCTTATGGATCTCCTAACTTAATTGGCGACGATAGTTTGATCTGGTATCCAAGGCCAGAGGCAAGACTAAAGTATCTCATAATTAATGAGGATATGTCAATGCCTGGAATTGCTCTTGGTATGAATACACAAGGCCTTGGTCAATATTATGACACTGATTCTTTGCAAAGATATGCGACTAAAGCGTTGGGTGTGTACATCGTGGCATCTAAAAATTGGCAAACGCCTGCTGGTAATTTGGGTCTACACTCTGGAGTCAATTATAGTTTCTTAGAAACAGCAGATGGGGATGATGATCCAAATCTATTCTTTGGTTTAGATCTAGAGTTAAATCCAGAGTTTTCTTTATTGATTGAATATAATAGCGCTCTCAATGAGAATGATATGACAGCAAGAACAATGTCAATTAGCAAAGGAGGGTATCTAAATGCGGCCATACGTTGGTCATTTGTAGAATCTCTCTACTTGGAAATGGATCTCAACAATCTACTTTTCGATGATGAGTATGTTGACTATTTTAAACGTGAAATTAAAATAACATACATAGAGTACTTTTAATATCTAAGCTCCATGAAGAGTTATTTAATTCGTACTCTTTTTCTTCTCTGTTTTACATTTGGAGATAACAACTCACTTGATACTGCTTTAGTGTTGTATGGGCAAAGAGCGCAAAATTCATATGACTTATCGGCAGATCCAGGAAATATTGATAGAGCAATCTCTATATTTCGCAAACATTTAGAATACCCGGATAATAAAAGGGAAGCCGGTGAATTTTTGTTACGTTCATATTATTATAAGGGAAAATTTTGTGTAAATGATGATCAAGAGAGAAAACAAATTTATAATGAGGGTAAGACTCTAGGCGAGAAGCTAATCAAGCTATACCCCTCATCTGCCCCTATACATTATTGGTACCTAGTGAACCTTGGAAGTTGGGCTGAAATATACGGGGTATTACCTGCAGCGAGAGAGGGAGTAGCAAATATAATGCGTGAATATTCTCAGAAAATTATTGATATTGATCCAGATTATAATGATGGTGGAGGATATTTTATGCTTGGAGCAGTACATTTAAAAGCACCCTATATTCCTTTTGTTTTGTCGTGGCCTGATAATAAAAAAGCTCTTGAGTACCTAACTATGGCT
>CAJWHU010000127.1 GCA_913041325.1 uncultured Fidelibacterota bacterium
GCTCCTAGCTGCATCATAAGTGCAGCATCTGCTGGTGTTGCTATCCCGCCTGCTGCAAAATTGGGTACAGGCAATTTTCCTAGTTTAGCAACTTGTTCTATTAGGCCGAGGGGTGCGCCAATATTTTTTGACTCAGCAACTAATTCTTCCTGATCGAGCCTAGTCACACGCTTTATTTCTGTCATCACAGTTCTCATATGGCGAACGGCCTCCACAATATTACCACTTCCTGCCTCGCCCTTTGTTCTTATCATTGCTGCACCCTCTGATATCCTTCGCAATGCTTCACCAAGGTTTCTACAACCACATACAAACGGAATTTTGAATTCATGTTTCCATATGTGATTGTGTTCATCTGCAGGCGTTAAAACCTCACTTTCATCAATGAAATCAATCTCAAGTGTTTCTAGAACTTGAGCCTCTGCAAAATGTCCGATTCTACATTTCGCCATTACTGGTATAGATACAGCTTCCTGTATTTCAGCAATCATTTCTGGATCACTCATTCTCGCGATACCACCATCTTTTCTGATATCAGCGGGTATTCTTTCTAATGCCATTACAGCGCAAGCCCCTGAATCCTCTGCAATTTTTGCCTGATCAGAGTTTGTAACATCCATAATTACGCCGCCTTTGAGCATCTCTGACAACCCAACTTTAACATCGAATGATTGTTTATTCATATAATATTTCCTCTTTATTTAAGCCCTTTATTTTTTTAATCTTTTTAACGACCTCTTTAATGGTCTCATCCGGTGTAGATGCGCCAGCAGAAATTCCAACGCTTTCACAGTTTTCAAACCAGGATCTATTTAGATCTTTAGCTGAAGTTACCTGAAATGATTTTTTGTTTCTCTCTAGCGCTAATTGAGTGAGTCTTTTTGAATTTGCGCTAGTAAATGATCCAATAATTATCATGACATCACTTTTCACTGCGAGATTTTTTATCTGCTCATGGTTTCTTCTCGTAGGAAAACAAATAGTATTAATAAAACGCAGGTCAAAAACTTTTTCCATCAGGACATTAATTATTTCCTGAACATTTTCAATCATCTGAGTGGACTGACTAACAATACCAGCTCTTTTCATTTTTCTTAAGCTTTTTGCCTCCTCAATAGTTGAAATAATAATTGGTTTTTTTACCTGCGCAGCTATTGCTACCACCTCATCATGCCCATGGTCACCAATGATTATTGTTCTTCTATTCTCGTTTTCAAGTTTTTTTATCTCATGATGAATTTCAGTAACTAGTGGACAGGTAGCATCAATTAATTTAAGATTCCGATCCGATGCTTCTTGCCATAATTGGGGCGCAGTACCATGAGCACGAAATAATAATGGCTTATTATCTGGTACATCGCCTAACGAGTCAACTACTTTTGCGCCAACCTTAGAAAGGTCTTCAATTACACGCTCATTGTGAACTATCGTTCCTAGCATGTAAACTTCTCCGTGAGTTTTCGCAGTATCGTATGCAAGGTTAACAGCATCTCGAACTCCAAAACAATAGCCTGCATCTTTTGCGAGGTATATTTTCATGTGAGGTGTTGATTTAATTGATTATTAATTGAGGCTTTCGTTAGCGATACTGCTTTTTCCGTTGCTTTTTCAAGTGGATCATTAATCATTGCACCAGCAGCAAATGCATGCCCACCGCCTCCAAGCTTTTTGGCTATGTCATTTACAGTTATCTCGCCCTTTGATCTGAAATTAATCCTACAATTGGTTTCATCTTGCTGAAAAATCATCAAGGCAACTTCTACCCCTCTTATAGAGCGGATCATATCTGAAAACCCTTCAACGTCTGATTTTACGGCATTTGCTTTTTTCATCATTTCTTGAGTTATCTTAAACCAAGCAAACTTACCGCCTATTTCAAAATTTAGGTCTGCTAGGAAATAGCCCATTAATTTCATTCTTGATTTTGTACTGTTTTCATAAATGTTTTGATAAATTTTATGTGTCTCGATGCCATTGCTAAGTGCCTCGATAGCTATTTCATGACATTTGTTATTAGTATTACTGAATCTAAAGCACCCAGTATCTGTCATTGTAGCGGTGTAAATGCCCTCCAGACTATCTTTTGAAATAGGCTTACCTGATCTAGCAAAATTTAGGTAATCAAAAACCATACAACCAGTTGCCGCTGCACTAAGGTCAACGATATTATAATTGAATTTATTCTTGTCAGGGTGAGGGTGGTGGTCGATATTCATTACGGCGATATTGTGTCTTTCGATGATGCTTGTGATTGCCCTGATTCTTTCATAGTCGCCTACGTCGAAAATGATAACCAGATCTACATTTTTAATCCATTGATCATGCTCGCTTTTATTGTATTCTTCAAAAATGTTATCTCTATTTAGGTATTCAAACTCATTTGGCAAAGGAGAGTAATTAATAATTCGAACATCCACTGTTTTGTCAACCAAATGATGATACATGCCAGATTCAGAACCTAACCCATCGCCGTCAGGATTTTCATGAGTTGTAAGCATTATTTTATCTGCGCCATCTACTACGTCATGCACGCTTCTCCAATTGATTCGTGTGTTATTAAAATTCATTTTATTTTTTATAATCCCATGATAGCTCGGAAGTTCCACTTTTTTTCATATCAATCCTAGCTAATGTGAAGAGATAATCTGATAGCCTGTTTAGATACTTTAGGTGCTCTTTTGGTACATATTCTACTTTAGATAATGAAACTATTTTTCTTTCAGCAGACCTGCATTCCGCCCTTACAATATGCAATCTTGAAGATAATTCTGTACCGCCAGGCAATATAAACTCTTTCATTGGTGATAGCATCTGATTGTACTCGTATGTTGACTGCTCTAACCATGTTACTCTAGAATTTTCCAATAGATTCATCTCAACATCTGGGATGGATAGCTCTCCTCCTATATTAAATAAATCTTGCTGAATTTTCCCTAGCTGCTCATATGATAAATCCTTGGATACCGTTCTTGCCCATCCTAAAAATGAGTTCAGTTCATCAATAGCACCCATGGCGTGAACTCGAAGACTATCTTTTGAAACTCTCTCGCCATTGCCAAGACCTGTTTCACCATTATCACCGGTTTTTGTTACAACTTTAGTTACTCTCATTTGAAGAACAAGTAGGTTATGATTAAAAATAAAGGCATTAAAATGGGTACAGCCCATTTGAAAAAATAACCGAAAAAACTAGGCATACTGATACCTGAAGATTCCGAAATAGATTTTACCATAAAATTCGGGGCGTTGCCAATGTATGTATTTGCACCCATAAAAACAGCACCGGCAGAGATAGCGAGTAGTGTCATTGGAATGTCATTCATTAGCACCTTTGGATCTCCACCTGCTGTATTGAAAAAAACAAGATAAGTCGGGGCATTATCTAGAAAACTTGATAATATTCCTGTAAGCCAGAAGTACATATAGTTGACCGGTTCGCCATTTTTAGATACTGATGAAATAACCACAGATAGCGCGCCTTTCGAACCTGCTTTTAGTATGGCTATGGCAGGAATGATAGTAACAAATATTCCAGCAAATAACTTTGCCACTTCGACTATTGGAAACCAGGTATACTCGTTGGCAACTCTTATTTGATTATCTGTCATTGTCCAGCTTATATAGGTCAGCGTGAGAAGCAGAATATCCCTGACCATATTTTGAAGTTCCAAATGGACATGGTATATTTCAAAATGAATGCCAGGCTTCCAAAACCCTGATAATAAGACACCAAAAATAACGCCGCCTAGCAAGAGCAAATTAAAAGAACCTTCCAAGCCAAGTTTTTCATTGTTATCATTGGATACAGGTTTATAGGCTTCACTACGAAAAAAATATGTATCAACGGCGAAGAAAATTGCTAACAGAGAAATCACCATAAATATCATGGGGTAGAGCATAGCAGTAGTAGTCCAGAAAAAGTCAACTCCTTTGAGGAATCCTAAAAATAAAGGTGGATCTCCAAGTGGAGTTAAGGAACCACCAATGTTGGCAACAAGAAAAATAAAGAAAACTATTATGTGAACTTTCTTTTTTCTAAACTGATTAGCTTTGATTAATGGGCGAATTAGCAGCATGGCAGCTCCAGTGGTTCCCATCCAGCTTGCCAATAAAGTTCCTATTAAAATCATTAGAGTATTTAATGTTGGGGTACCGACCATAGTTCCTTTCAATCTTACGCCGCCTGATATTGTAAACAATGACAGCAATAAAATTATAAATGGTACATATTCGAGTAAACCCACATGAAGTAGCTCGTATATTGTTATGGATAATCCTTGAGTAAGTATAAAGGGAATGATTAAAGATATTGCCCAAAATAAAGATACCTTTCCAAAATTATGGTGCCAAAAATCGAGAGCTATCAGTGGAAATATGGCAATTGAAAGAAGTATACCCGCAAACGGGATAACCCAGAATATTGCTAAGGATTCTCCATTTAAATGGGGTGCTCCTCCATAATCGCCTCCAACAACATTAGACAGAAGTAATCCTAGGAATAAAACAATATGTTTAAGTTTGTTATAAATCATAATAATGCCTTAAGATTGATCCTTAAATTACAATTACTCACATGAAAAATAGAACTACGAAATATTTTTATGAATGAGACAAAACATATCAGCGTATACGATTAATTATGGAAACATTGCTTGTAATCATAATCTTTAGTCTTGCAATTGT
>CAJWHU010000128.1 GCA_913041325.1 uncultured Fidelibacterota bacterium
ATTTAACGGTAGGTTCGTTTCATTAGTTGATGGTGCAAATTATATGGAGCCAACATTTTTTATTGCTTATGGAAACACACTACCATTTATAAATGAAGATATTGAGAGATTAGAGGTAGTGTTTGGACCCAGCTCTGCTTTGTACGGGCCAAATGCACACAACGGGTTGCTAAACGTTATAACAAAGCATCCAAAAGACTCACAAGGTGCTAATGTATCTTTTGGAGGGGGCTCAAGTAGTTACAATTCTTTTAGAGCAAGACTTGCTACAGCTAGGGGGCCATTAGCGATGAAACTTTCGTTTGAAAATGTCAATGTTTTGGATTGGAAGTACACAAGAACATTTGGCCAAGATTACAATATGGATAGCGAATTAACTTTTCAGAGTACGCATGAAGCTGTATCATTTTGGAATTTTTTTGATCCAAGCCAGCCTGAAGTTTGGGATGATATTAATGGTGATGGGCAATGGGATTATGTAGAAACTATTGATGTAATGGACTCAGATTTTGAACGAGAATTAAGAAACACAAAAGCAAATATACATTTTTACTACGAATTATCTGATAATGCTGAGGTATCCTTTGGTCATGAACATTATTTTCAATCAGGTTATCAGCCTTTTGACTCTGGACTAAATTTTATTAATTATACTATGGGCTCAATTTGGAGTAAGCTCATTTGGAAGAATTTTTTTGGTAGAATTCACTGGCTCAGATCATCTGGTACTGAGTACTGGAATACAGATATAGCATACTTAAATATGATGCGTAGGGGGTTAACTCTTGAGGAATCAGTAGATAAAACCAAAATTCAAGATTTTGTTAAAACAGATGTTTTGAGAGGAGATTTCCAGCAAAATTTTAGTATATCTGAAGTGGAGTTCATTGTAGGCGGTGATTTTTCTGTTTATAGGCCTCAAAGTGGTAGAGATTTTCTCGATGATAGAGGACCAGTGTCCGATCTTGAAAGCGCAGTTTTAGAAGATTCAATAATGGGCAAAAACATTGAAATTGAAGAATATGGTGCATATGCTCAGGCTACTTTAGAACTTCCTTTACAAACAAAGTTTGTAACAGCAATCAGATATGATAAACACTCCTACTATGATGCAAGGATAAGTCCAAGGTTTGCACTGCAATGGAACGGACTTCCTGGAGGAAATATTCGCTTTAGCTACAATAGGGCATTTCAGACACCAAGCGTATTTAATCTTCATATGCTTAGATTTTTCAACGCTCAGGATAGTGGTAATATTCTACCTTTTATATTTGATAATGGATCCTTTATGAACCTTGTTGCCAATGTAAATGATCCTGATATTCGCACCCAAATTAATAATGGTACACTGAATTATGATGATTTAATATTTTTACCAATGCAAACTCAATTTCGAGGAAATAAAGATGGCTTCTTAATTGATGGAGAGACCGCCATTGCTCCATTAGAAATAGAAACTGTAGATAGTTACGAAATTGGTATGAAAAAACTTTTTTATGGAAACCTATTCTTAGATGTTTCATTCTTTTACTCGAAGTACGAGAATTTCATCAGCCCTCTAAGAGTAATCCATGATTTTTATCCAGCTGATGCCCCATACATTCCAGAGCAAGTTACTCACATTGGAGATGAATTCATTGGTGATGTAAATATTAGAAATAATTCAGTTATTTATTCATACACCTCTACATCAGGGGCAACAGTATTTGGCGCAGATGTAATGATAAAATACAATTTATTTAATAATTATGTTTTAAATACCGGTTTTTCGATTTATGATAATCTGCAATTTGATGATAGTGATGATGTTCAAAGCAGTTTATTTGAAGAAATCGAATTGGACTCTATAAAAAATGATTCATTAAGGTATTTCCTTGACAATTCGTTAAAGAGTTTTTCTTTTCAGCAAGGTAGACTTTTCTTCAATGCTCCAAAAAATAAAGGATTTATTGGAATTTCTAAAGATGACTTTTTAATTAAGAATTTATGGGCCCAGCTAACTGCAAACTACACAGAGGAATTTGACTTTGTAAGCGGTTATCACGTTGCCACAAAAAATCAATCTTTTGCAAGTCTCTCTCCAAATCAGATTTATGATAACAAAGGTCCAATTGGTGGAGGGTGGATATTTGATCTGCATTTGCAGTACAAGCTTAATGACCGTGTGAGGTTCAAATTGCAGTGTAATAATTTATTGGATCAAGATGGTCCAAGGGTAGTTGGCACGCCTCCAACACAACGTAATTTTATTTTTGAAGTTTTGTTTGACAACCTTAAGTAGGCAAATTAATGATAAGTATGATTTTTAGAAGTTTTAGTTTTTATTTTGGATTGATTTTTTTCCTTTTTTCTTGCATGGACCCGGTAATAGATACTGATGAAAATTACTCTGACTTCCAAGAAATTGATGTCTCTGAATATTTAAATGATCCTAATGAAGGATTTTTAAATGGCGGATTTGAAGAAGGCCTTTCACTATGGGGTGGTAACCAAGAGCAATGGGGTGAGTTGACAAACTATGGAATGGTTGAAATTGATTCTGGAGATGCAATTGTTCAACCTGTTGAAGGAAGTAAATATTTAAAGATTAAATCTGAAACTGGATCTGTAGGATTGTACAGGTATTTCGAATATAACCCAGGTGATACTCTAGAATATACTTTTTCTTACTATGTGAGAACACCGAGTATGAAGATAAATAGCAATAGTCCAGCATTTAACTTACAAGTACTCCTAACTGCGACAGATAGTGAAGCTAATTTTTTAGAATTTACCGAGACATATTATACAATCAATAATGAAGATCCAAATCTCAGAATTTATGCCGATAATGAGTGGCATTCTATAACAGTAAAATTTACAAATAGCTCTCTTGAGGCTGTTGGTAATTATCTACAAGTTAGAGTAGGAGAATGGTCAACATATGATTGGGCTTATGATTCGTCAAGGATGATCTCTGTACTTTTTGATGATTTTAGGGTAAGTCTGAACAAGTCCACTAACCCAAAGCCTACTGATTTTTCCATTTTACATCCTCAAAATAGTGATGCATTCAATTTGGATACAATTATAAACTTTCAAACAATTCCATTTAATTGGGAGGCTTCTATAGATTCTGACACAGTGCTTTACACTAACAGACTTATATGTAAAGTTGTATGTGATGGAGCATCTATTTCAAAAGGTTTTGAGTCTTACAGCATGAATGAGGTTTGGGATCCTATTTTACAACAACAAATAACACGAAAAATGCCTCAGGGGTATGGTTTATTGGCCTCTAATTGGATTTCAAATCAAACTACAAACAACCTTACACATCAATATGTTAATTCCGCTGTAGTAGATTCTGTTTCAAGAACAGGTTTACATAGTTTAATGATGGAAGACTCTGATAGTAATAATGCTGTGTACAATCATAGTACTTTAGTCTACAGGCTTTCTCAGGTGAATGATTTTTTTAATAAAGATCGCATTAGGCCTGGAACAGAATTAACGATTAAGGGATATATAATGACCCCCTCCTACGATAAAATAGATGGAGAAAATCATGCTGAGCTCGTTATTTATTCCTACACGGATCTATGGAACATATCAACTAGCGAGGTAATAAATAAAAATTATTCTCCAGACGTGTGGCATCCATTTGAAGTATCTACAGTGGTGCCAGAGCATAGACAATGGCCGAACACATCATCTGTATTTCTTGGATTCAGATATAGCCAGTTTGATGGATCAACTGGAAGAGTTTATTTTGATGATGTTACTATTTCAACCTCAGAGCCTATGACATTTTTTGTTACTGACTATTATGATGTTGTCACTGCAAACAATAGCACAATAATGTCTGCATCATATTTAAAAAATCTCTTTTCATATATTGTCAATGATTTAAGCGGCATATCGTTCAGTGAAGTAGATTTTGAATGGGGATTGCTAGCTACTGATTTAAATCACGAAGTTAAAGCATTGAATTCACCAATAAACTTTACAGTCATTGATACAACGTTTAGTAATGGTACTAATGCTCTTCAAGCTGTACCGTATTCATCATCATCTGGACAAGGAATCAATTACAATTTTTTCGGAGCTGAATAATGATTAAAAAGATTATATTATTTTTTTTAATTATCACCATGAATAAATATTTTTCACAAGAAATATGCGATCCCTCAGATCTGGAGGCCACATCTGGTAACAAGAATATCTTCTTTTCGTGGAAAGACATAAATGATACTTCTATAGAAACTGTGCTTTTTGAAGAGTGCTTTGAATTATGCACTCCTACAGGAACGATTACACACTTAGTAGATAATGGTAATGGAGGTTGGTACAGAGGTACAGATGGTAATGCTTACTGCGCAAATGGATTTGAATGTAATAATTTAGAAGATCCAAATTTAGGATGGGCAGCTATTGCATGGTGGACTGCAGAATCTGGAATGGCTGTTGATAGTAGAATGGTATTTGGTCCGTTTGATATATCATCCGATGCATCAGCAAATTTAGAGTTTTTTGAGGCATATTATTGGGGGGAAATGTTAGTAGACTCAAACGTTGTAGAAATCTCTGTTGATGATGGAAATAGCTGGCAAAGCATTTATACGTCTGACCCTTCGATACTCAACTTTTGGACAGCTGCATCTGTAGATCTTTCAAATTATTCAGGACAAAGAATATATAT
>CAJWHU010000129.1 GCA_913041325.1 uncultured Fidelibacterota bacterium
CATTTGGCAGTACCTGTATACACAGGTATTAAGACTGAATCTGAAAAATTTGCTGGTGCAGATACTACGTACACTATTGAAGCGATGATGGGAGATAAACGCGCATTACAGGCAGGTACATCGCATAATCTAGGCCAGAACTTTGCAAAAGCATTCAATGTTACTTATCAGACAAAGGATAATAGAGAAGAATACGTTTGGGCAACAAGTTGGGGGGTCAGTACTAGGCTAATCGGGGCAGTTATACTTGCTCATGGCGATGAAAAAGGGTTACGCCTTCCACCAAAAATTGCACCAATACAACTAGTGATAATACCAATCACAAAAACCAAGGAAGAATCAAAAAGTCTAAAATTATATTTAGAACCAATTACCAACTCTCTCAAAATGGTGCAGATTAGATTCCATGAAGATTGGAGTAGTAATTCACCAGGGTTTAAGTTTAATGATTGGGAAATGAAGGGTGTTCCACTAAGGCTTGAGATTGGGCCGCGTGACATGGCTAATAACACCGTAGTATTGGCTAGGCGAGATAACAAAAAGAAAATAGAAATAGATCAGTCAAGCGTTGGTGAAGAGGTATCTAAATTACTTGACGAAATACAAAGCGAGTTATTTAACCAAGCAGAAAAATTTCGCAATGAAAATACTCGTCGCGTTTCTGACTATAATGATTTTAAAAAGACCATGAAAAAGGGTGGTTTTGTACGCTGTGGGTGGGATGGATTAGAATCTACCGAGTTAAAAATAAAAGAGGAAACATCTGCCACGATAAGATGCATCCCATTTGATGAAGAGACAGAAAATCTAAAGTGTATTCTTACAGGGGTCCCAGCGAAGCATGAAGTCATATTTGCCAAAGCGTATTAAAAATTTAACCTGATGGTTATACATACGCCTGCAATAGTCTTAAAGTCTTTCTCTTATGGTGAATCTTCAATAATAGCAAAGTGCTTCTCTAGAGAGCAGGGGAAAATAAGTTTTATTATAAAAGGTGCTAAGAGGTCAAGGTCTCCCAAAAGTGTTCACTTCCAGCCATTAAGTTATGTCGAGTTGGTTTATAATTATCAACCTAAACGCGATCTTCAAACCATATCAAAAGTTAGTTTCCTGGAATATTGGTCAAAGATTTTATCCAATCTTCGTTCTATAACATTGTCTATGGCAATTCTAGAAATAACTGATAAAGCGCTCTCGCATCAAGATCCATATCCATCACTTTTTTCCACTTTAGTTGACGTCTTTCAAGAATTTGATAAAAATAAAATAAATCCAAACATACTATTTTGGTTTTATGAATGTGCATTATTACAAAACTTAGGTTTTAAACCTGATTTGGAGATTAGCCATTTCCCAGGGATAGTTTTACCAGATATTCATAGAGGCAAAAAAACAATTTCGTTATTATCTACTCTTTTGGCAGGCGATATTAAAAAGCTTCCAGAAAATGAAATAAATTATAAAGATAGTAAAATCATCAGCAGTTATTTGTGGACTTTGTTGAGATATCATTGTGAAAATCTAAATAATGTAAAATTCAAAAAGGTTATCAGAGACATACTTAATTAGTATCTAGTAGTTTTAAGGCACTCTAATTCAGCGGATTTTCTTTTATTATATACTAATATTGTTTATTAATATCAGGTGTATCAATGAAATACCAATTTCAATCAAATCCGGGAGAATTTTCATATAGGCCTGCACTTTTCACCTCAGCTATAAAGACATTAGTTTCGATAAATTTTTTAATTTTTCTTTTACAATCAATAGCAAAATCAGAAAGTTTATTTTTCCCACTTTTTGGCTTAGTACCAAAATATGTTTGGTCAGATCTAATGCTTTGGCAACCGGCTACGTATATTTTTCTCCATGGTAGTATTTGGCACGTTTTAATTAACATGTTTGTACTTTGGATGTTTGGTACTGAACTAGAACGTTTATGGGGTAAAAAACATTTCGTAAAATTTTATTTTTACACTGGAATAGGTTCTGGCTTAGTGACCTTACTTTTTAATTATGAATCAACTACTCCAGTTGTAGGTGCAAGTGGATCTGTTTATGGCGTGTTGCTTGCATACGGGCTTACTTATCCAAACCGTAGAGTTTATTTGTATGGCATAATACCGATAAAATCTCTGTGGTTCGTAATTGGTATTGGATTTATCGCCTTTGCTTCATCATTTAATAACGTTTCTCAAGTAAGCCACATAACTCACCTTGCCGGGATGGCAATAGCATATATATTGATTAAGAAGCCAATAAATTTAAATGAAATAGTATTCCGACTAAGAAAAAGATTTCTAGAATACCAGGTAAATCAAAAAGAAAAAAGGATAACTAAAGAATTCCAAGTTGAAAAAAATATAAACCGGATTTTAGATAAAATTAATAAAGAAGGGTTTGACAAGTTAAGTGACCAAGAGCAAGAAGATCTTTATAAAAACAGTCAATTTTTATCTAAACGGAAGACTAAAGATTAAATCTTGAGGCTGAATAATTAATGAAAAAAAATGAAAGCACAACAGACTTTGGAACGTTAATTGGTTTATTAGCGGGAATTGGAATAGTAACAGTTGGTATAATTGCTGGTGGAGGCAATATTTACTGGTTCATGAATTTTAATTCATTACTGATTGTTGTTGGAGGTACTTTTGCAGCAACAATGGTTAACCTACCGTTAAAAGCAGTGTCAAATGTATTTAATATTTTAAAAAATGTTTTCAAAGGTGAAGACTATAATTACAGCGGCGTAATAGATGAAATTGTTCAGAAAGCTACCAAGGCAAGAAAAGATGGCTTATTATCTTTAGAAGCGGACATACCAAAAATACGCGACGGATTTTTTAAAAATGGAATTGAACTTGCAATTAATGAGAGGGATGCAAAAAGGCTAAGAACATTTTTGAATCTAGAGATGAATAACATACACAGTAGGCATATTGCAGGTCAAGAACTCTTTCTCTATATGGCTTCTTATGCTCCTGCATTTGGAATGCTTGGCACGGTTTTAGGCTTGATAATAATGATGAATAACTTTGCATCTGGGGACAATCAAGGCGATATCAGTTTTAGTGTAGCAGAGCGATTTGCAGAGCTTTTATCAGGTATGGGTCTGGCATTAATAACTACATTTTATGGTGTGTTTTTTGCAAATATGATTTTTCTTCCAGTAGGTGGAAAATTAAAAAGGAGATCGGAAAATGAAATGATGTTAAAAAATATCGTTGTTGAAGGTATTATAAGCATCCACGCAAGAGAGCACCCCGTTTTAATAAGAGAAAAATTAATGACTTTTGTTCCCTCTCAATATCGCTATCAAGAGCAAGAAAGCTAGGCTGTGGGATCAAATACCCAAAGAGCGATAACTATTGATGAGCGCAGAGCAAAGTCCACGGCTTGGGCACTCACATTTGCTGATGTTGTCACCTTACTACTGACTTTTTTTGTTTTACTGCTTGTAATGTTAAGTGATGCGGAAAAGCGTTTAAGTACGCTGGTTGAAAATTTATTAGATGACACATATCAAAAAATGACCTCGGGACTCATTTATGACAATATTTCAGTTGAAAGAGAATCAAAAGGAATTAAAATTACCATCACAGGCAATCTTTTTAAATCTACTTCTGCTGAAATAGACTCTTCGTATTATCCGGTCATATATCAGATAGGTCAATTAATATCTGAATCTGATTTAATTAATATTCACAAAAATGATAAACATAAAGAATTTCTAAAAATTATTGATAATCATGGTGCAAAATTCAATACTGAAATTAGATGTGAGGGACATACTGATGATGCTAAGCTTCCTCCAAGTGCTGATTATCCAAGTAACTGGGAACTTTCTGCAGCCAGATCATTAAATGTAGTTCGACTTATGAATCAATATGCTGGAATGCCTGAAAAATACTTTTCGGCGCTTGGGTATGGTGAACACCGGCCAGTTATAGATGTTAGTAGAATTAGCAATTTTAAAGACAAAAAAAAAGCTAGGGCCTTGAACAGGAGGGTTGAGATATACTTAGACGCTTTTCTCAATGAGAAAGTCAAGCAAGAGGTGAAGCTCAATATCTAAACACATCCTGAAGTTGGGGAGCAATAATCAAAACCACCTTTTCAATCATTTTCTGTAATTACTTTGAAAACTTTTTCTCCAGGTTTTGCCATCCTGTACTTTTCTCTAGCTAATTCTTCGATATAGTTAAGATCGTTTTCAAGGCGGTTTTTCTCTGTTGTTAATAATTCTCGGTTTCTTCTAAGATCTGCTATATGCATCTGTATGTTTTCGCGTTCTTTTTTCAATTTGTATAATTGAAAAATACCGTGGTCGCCAAATACAAATACAATCATTAGTGTAGAGATTATCAACAATAATACTCCTCTGACAACTCTCTTTTGGTTATCAACAAATTGCTTTTTTCCACCGTTGCCTTTACTAGCTCTTTTCATTCTGGCATAGCGATTCATTATCGGCTTCTCATTACATTTATATTTGCGAGTTTTCCTCTCTCTCCTAACTCTTCCTCAATGCGAAG
>CAJWHU010000130.1 GCA_913041325.1 uncultured Fidelibacterota bacterium
TTATTATCGTTGAACCATTTAACGGTTCCTGTTACTTTTTCGTCTGACATTTTTTTCCTCTGTTGATTTGATCCTATATAAGCAATCTTCTTTAGTTTTCGTGTTGTGCATGTTTACTTTAAACTCACAACATGTGGAATACTATCTTATGAGCAAGGTGATAACGAGTTTATGTTTAACAAATATGATTGATTAAGGAATGAAAATATAAAGTTATTCCATTTATTTCAATCCCTTACCCTATTTTCTTTGAGTATAAATCAAGAATATAAAAAAACAGCGACATGGCAAATATATAAAAAAATTTCTAATAGTCCGCAACTAACCTGAAATTACAGACTTACTCAAAATATAAAATTATATTATCTGCAAAAAAATATATAGTAATTAATCCTGTCATACCCACTAAAACAGCTGCGAAAAGACCTAGTATGAATGGTCTTATTCCTATTTCACGCATTCCAGCAAAAAGAGTTGTAAGACCAATAGCTGACATTGCCACGAGTAATAATTTTTCTGCTGTTAATTTGGTAATTGTTACAATAGAAAGCCATTGCTCTCTTTCTATAAACATGAATGCTTTATCACCAATATCTCCAATTGATCGTATGGCACTCATCATTGCAAATCCAAATATGAACCAAGGTATCATTTTTACCCATGATTGTTTTGAGCTAATCTCGCTTCGACTTTTTTTTGAATAAAGCATTCCAATAATAGGGATCACAGCGATCATGCATAAATTTCTTACTAGTTTAGTTACAGTTGCATAATCCAAGGCAATTGGAGCATTGTATTGTGTTTGATACATCATTCCAGCACCAGCAACCTGTGCTGTCTCATGAATTGATACCCCGAGAAAAAGGCCTGCTAGTTCTGGTCTATCAGAAAATAAAAAATTTCCGATTATTGGGTAAGAAAACATAGCTACTATGCCAAAGATTGTAATACACGCAATTGCATATCCAACTTCTGTTTCTTTCGCTTTTATTATTGGGGCAGCTGCCACTATTGCAGTTGCTCCACAAATGCTTGAACCAACAGCAATTAGACCAGATAACTGCAAGGATAAATCCATCTTTTTACCTAAATATCTCACTACTAATAGACCTACAGTTATGGCTGCTAACACGAAGGGAATAGCTATGAGTGTAAATTTGCCAGCGCTGAACAAGCTGAGTCGAATTCCAAGTAACATAATGCCCAACCGAAGAATAAAAGAAGAACAGAATTTGAGACCTGAAAAAAAATAATCTGGTAAATCCATGGTGTTAGCCACCAACATACCAAGTATTATAGCCATCATAATTTCACTAATGGGTGATTTCTCAAACCCTAAGATATTTTCACCCACCCAGACAGCTAAAATACTGGCAAGAAACGAGATTAACGATGCAAAGGCAAAACCAGGTATTGGTTTGAAATAGAGCTTATGACGAGAAATTTCCATTATTATTATTTTTTATTCTAATTTTTTGTCATTCTTGAATTTAATTGAGAATAATTCTCATTTCGGTAAAATACAATTTCTAAAAATCAACAGAAAAAAGTGAAAATATACATGAACAAAATTCTTAAAACATTATCCATCCTAATTATATCCTCCTTCAGTGTGGATTATACACTAGCTCAAGAGGTTAATATCTATACTTCTAGGCATTATGATTCTGATGATGCACTGTATTCGGAATTTACTGATTCGACAGGCATAAAGGTAAATATTATCTCTGGCAGTGGAAATGCTCTTTTAGAGAGATTAAAGGCTGAAGGTGAGGATTCGCCTGCTGATATCTTTTTTACAGTTGATGCTGGAAATCTATGGCGAATTCAAAAAGAAGGTTTTTTTAGGTCCATAAACTCTGAAGAGGTAAAAAATATAGTTCCAAAAAATCTCAGAGGTCCGAACGACGAGTGGGTAGCAATTGCCAAAAGAGCGCGAGTTATCTACTACAATCCGGAAGTAATTTCTCCAGAAAGAATGGAAGAAGTATCTTACGAAGATTTATCTAATCCAGATTGGAATGGTAAAATCGCAATACGCAGCTCAAGTAATATGTACAATCAGTCATTGGTTGCATCCCTAATTTCAAATCATGGTATTGATAAGACTGAAGAATGGGCTAAGGGATTTGTCAGTAATTTTTCGAGAAAACCTCAAGGAAATGATCGGGCGCAAATTATGGCTGTTGCAAATGGTGAAGCTACTCTGGCCATTGCTAATAGTTATTATATCGGAATAATGCTATCGGGGCGCTCTGGTGAAGCACAATTAGCCGCTGCAAAGAAAGTTAAAATCCACTTTCCAAATCAGAAAGATAGAGGAACTCACATAAACATAAGTGGTGCAGGCATCTTGAAGAGTGCACCAAATCATGAAAATGCGGTGAAATTTTTAGAATTTCTGCTGTCAGAAAGGGTGCAAAAACACATGGTTGACTTATCTTATGAATATCCTGTTCTTGATGGCATTAATCCTCATCCATCAATAGCTTCCTTTGGTGAGAACTTTTTAGAGGATAGCACTTCAGTTGCAGACTATGGAAAATATAATACTGATGCAGTAATGCTCATGGATAGAGCAGGATGGCAATAATAAATATCTGAATATGATCTTTGTTATAATCGGATTTTTCTTAGAGCCGAGATATGCAGAATATTTCTGTGATTAAACTTTGGGTGGTCGTACCTTATTTAGTATTGGCTGTTTTTGTTTTACCAATACTAATCGTTATCTCAAGCATATTCGGTGAATGGTCAGAAAACTGGTCACACATATATGAGTATGTTCTGTTCGACTATATCTACAACTCTTCATTATTAGTAATTGGAGTTCTTTTTGTTGCCTTCATTGTGGGAACTACATCTGCATGGCTTGTGACTAACTATCGATTTCCCGGAAAAGATTTTCTTGAATGGGCACTAATTCTGCCACTTGCCGTTCCTTCTTATATTCTTGCTTATACCTTCACAGGGCTATTTGATACTTACGGTACTGCAAATATTATGTTGAGAGAATTATTGAATTATGAGGAGCAATTTTCTCTATTTCCAAATGTCAGAAATTTATCTGGAGCAATAATTGTATTTTCCTTTACTCTCTATCCCTACGTTTATCTTGTAACAAGATCAGCCTTCTTAAATCAATCTCAATCGATGCTGGAGGCGGGTCGCTTGTTAGGTCTAAATAACATTCAAGTTTTTTATAAAATTGGTATCCCAATAATTAGGCCAGCATTAGTTGGAGGGCTTATGTTAGTTGCGATGGAAACACTTTCAGATTTTGGAGCTGTTGAACATTTCGCTATACAGACTTTTACTACAGGTATTTTTCGAACATGGTATGGCATGTATGATATTCAGACAGCAATGCAACTTGCATCAATGCTCTTAATATTTATAGGTCTATTTGTAATCTTAGAGAAATATTCGAGAGAAAATGCTAAATATACAACTAAATCATCCACATTTAAGCCAAAAAAGGTCAATACATTAAAAGGACAGAGTGCTTTTCTTGCATCTGCTTTCTGCTTCATTCCTGTCTTTATAGGCTTTATTTTGCCCATATCTGAACTTTTTGTTTGGATGTACAGTTATAATATGGATTACTTTAATGAAAAGTTCTGGGAGACTGCCACGAATACTATATTTCTCGGAATTATTTCAGCACTTCTCTGTTCCTTCTTTGCTCTAATCATCAATTTCTTAATTCGTTTAGATATTCATAATTTAAGCAGAGTCGCGAGCTCATTTCTTTCACTTGGGTATGGTGTTCCTGGACTGATATTGGCAGTTGGAATAGTTCAATTATTTGTCTGGCTTGATAAATATTTTTTCATAGAAAGCGAAATCATTCTGACCGGAAGCCTAATTGGATTAATATTTGCTTATGTCATCAAATCATATGCTCTATCTAATTCAGCCATTGAATCTGGTTACGAGAGAATCAGTATCATCCTTGATGAATCAGCGAGAACACTTAAAACTGGAAATTTCAGACTGTTATCAAAAATCCATGTCCCATTACTGAAAACAAGTCTTCTCACTAGCACGCTTGTTGTGATCTCTGAAGTTGTCAAGGAGCTCCCTGCCACACTGATATTGAGGCCTTTTAATTTTGAGACACTGGCTGTTTCAACATACATATATGCAGCAGAAGAGAGAATGATTCAAGCATCAGCACCTGCCATTGCCATTGTTTTGGTAGGTTTGATTCCAATAATCATACTAACAAAAATGATAAGATCATCCAGGATCGGGAGACAGCGTTGAAAGGGCCTGTTCTGGAAATTCAAAATTTAAGCCATTCATATGAGAATGGAAATTACACCCTTGAAAATATTGACTTGGTAGTCAATCGTGGAGAGATAATATCCATAATTGGGGCATCCGGATGTGGGAAAACAACACTTTTGAGGATAATAGCTGGGCTAGAAAAACAATCAAGGGGAACTATAAAAATAAATCATTCT
>CAJWHU010000131.1 GCA_913041325.1 uncultured Fidelibacterota bacterium
GAAATATGGACCAATGAGGGCCTATATCCTTGCGCACATACTTACAATATTCCTTGGTATTCAATGATGCTTTTTTGGGGTAGCGTAATTAATTGGATATTAATGATTTATGGATCAATTGGAGTTGCAGCAAAACATACTATTAGTGAATTAAAAGGGGATTATTTCTTATCTATAGACGAGGCGCATGAAAAGGTTAAAAAAAATTGGGTTCCAATGTTATTTGGCACAATTAGTATTTTACTGATCCTCGCATTCTACATTGTAATGGCTTCAATTTTTGGGCTCATTAGCAAAATACCGTATATCGGAGGACTTTTCTTTTCATTGACCTACTTGATACACGTCTTTGGTGCGATTTTTGCTATCTTTACAATATTTGTTCTGTTGGTCTCATTAGTATACAGCCCAATAATTGTTAGCTCTCTTGATGAAGACTCTATGGGGACTGTTTTTAATGTTTATATGATAGCATGGAGATTTCCTCTTCAAATAATTTTATATAACTTAATTTTCATTCCCATTATATTTGTTGGTATGTCTTTTTTTTCAATTGTTATTTTAGCTGGACTTAAAACCGTTAATATCTTGTTTGGTCACTCGTTATTGATGGGTCAGGAACTTTTAGAGATTACAAGCATGGCTTATTCAAAATCAATCCCATTTGATATTTTATCAAAGTTTTATTCTGAAGACATATCCTCATTTATCAATTCTTTTTTAATTAGTTTTGACACTTTCACTCTTTCAACTGGAAAGGCTTTGTCAACTATCATGATTACAGTTTTTACCCTTTGTACAGTTTTGATTACACTATCGTATTCATTATCCATTTTAAGTGTAGGACAAGTGTTAATATTTAATGTTTTTCAAAAACGTGTTGGAGTTGATTTATTTTATAATGAGGATAAAACTTTAAAACCTAATGATAATGTTCGTGAAAAAAACAGTAATGGTAGGGTAGATAAAAAATGAAATTATACAAAACTGAACTTGAGATTGGATTTAAACATAAAGAATTTTTGGTCGAATCAAATGCTTTAGATTTAAAGAATTTTTTAGAGGAAATTCGGTGCGTTTTATCGAGCGACAAAGTATCATCCGGTTATAAAATATACGGATTTGTTGATACTTTAGCATCATTGAAGTGCGATAGATGTCTTGTTATTTTTGAAAATGAATTTCAAGTTAAAATTGACGTAATTTTATCTAATAATAATGAACTTATAAAAGAGTCTAGTTCAGATGTTTTAAGATTTTTAGATTCTGATGATTTTATTGACCTAACAAGCATACTTAGAGAAAGTATCATAATTGAACTACCGATTAAAAAGTTATGTAAAGATGAATGCAAAGGCCTTTGTGCTAGTTGCGGAGTTGACTTAAACAACAATAGTTGTTGTTGTAAAAAATCTCAATCAATTAATCAATTGAGTGAATTGAAACAATTAATGAAATAAATTTTGGAGTTACCATGGCATTACCAAAAAGAAGACAATCTAAAGCGCGGGGTCGAAAACGAAGAACTCATTACAAAGCAAATACTGTTAGTACCAGTACGTGTCCCCAGTGTGGTCAGGCGAAAATGCCGCATAGGGTATGTCCAAATTGCGGCTACTATAAAGGAAGACCGGTTATATCCGTAACGGAATAGTCATACATTAAGTATGAAAATAGTTTTAGATGCTATGGGGGGCGATCTTGCTCCAAGTGCGCCCGTTCTAGGAGCTATTCAAGCGCTTAAAAGGACGCGTAGTGAGACTCAAATTGTATTAATCGGAAATCAAGAAGTTATTGATAAAAGCCTTGATGGTTTTACATCTCCTAACCTATCAATTAAACATACCGATCAAAGTATAGAAGTAACCGATAGAGCTTCTACAGTAGTCAAATCAAAACCAAACTCATCATTAGTCATAGGGCTTAAAATGATAAAAGAAAAAAAAGCTGACGCTTTTATCAGTGCTGGCAATACTGGTGCCCAAATGGCAGCTTCCACATTGATTTTAGGTAGAATTCCTCATGTTAAGCGTCCTGCGCTGAGTGTGTTTTTTCCTGCATTAACAGGAGGCAAAATTTTATGCGATGTTGGAGCGAATCCTGACGCTTCTGCTTCACATTTACTCCAATTTGCAATAATGTCGTCTGTTTATCTTGATCATGTTGAGGGGGTCAAAAATCCAAAGATTGGTTTAATAAATATCGGTGAAGAACCTTCGAAAGGATCTGAGCTTTATCAAAGATCACATACGTTGTTAAAGGAGGAAATGCCTAATTTTATAGGCAACGTAGAAAGTAGAAACATAATGACTACAGATGCAGATGTCTTGGTTTGTGATGGTTTTGTTGGTAATACAATTATTAAATTTGCCGAAGGTTGGATATTGTCTTTTGCTGATATGATCAAAATAAAAATTATGAGCAGAGCTCGCTATAAAATCGGAGCTCAAATGATTCAACCAGCCCTTCAGGAAATTCGGAATCAATTTGACTACGAAGAACATGGTGGCACTCCCCTTTTAGGCGTGAATGGAATCTCGATTGTCTGTCACGGATCCTCAACATCAAAAGCTATCATGAACTCCATCATATTAGCTCAAAAATCAATCAAAGAAAAAATAATTGAAGATATATCCAGAGATATTGATAAACACTTGGAGCCCTTGAATGAAAGCTAAAATATCAGCTACAGCAAAATATCTTCCAAAAAAAACTCTTACTAATAAAGATTTAGAGAAAATGGTTGAAACTTCTGATGAGTGGATTTTATCTCGTACTGGAATTGAAAAAAGACATTTGGTAGAAGAAGGAGAGGCTACCTCTGATATGTGCAAACATGTTGCTAACGAGCTTCTTAGAAAATCAAACAAGCGACCTGAAGAAATTGATTTAATACTAATTGCAACCAGCACACCAGACTTTCCAGTAGTTTCTACGGCAGCTCTTGTTCAAGACAAAATTGGCGCAACCAATGCCTGGGGATATGATATTGTTGCGGCTTGCACAGGCTTTGTCTATGCGATGGAAACGGGAGCTAAGCTTGTTGAATCTGGAAAATATCAAAATGTCGTTGTCATTGGGGCAGATACTATGAGCTCTATTATTGATTATACAGATAGAAATACTTGTATAATATTTGGAGATGGAGCTGGCGGTGTGCTCTTGGAGCCTTCTGAAAATGACAATGGAGTGTTAGATTCTATACTTTGTGCGGATGGAAGTGGAGAAAAATACTTAACCGTTCCTGCAGGTGGAAGTCTCAATCCAGCATCAAAAGATACGGTTAATAAGCGCATGCATTATGTTTATCAGGATGGAAAAACTGTTTTTAAGTTTGCTGTGAAGAATATGGCTGATGTAAGCAAGCAAATTCTCGATAATAACAATCTTACAGGTGAGGATATAAAACTATTCATTCCTCATCAAGCAAACAAAAGAATAATTGATGCTGCTGCTGAACGATGCGGTCTTCGTGATGATCAGGTTTTAGTTAATATCAATAAATATGGAAATACAACTGCTGGTACTATACCAATCGCTCTTGATGATGCAGTAGAAGAGAAAATGCTTGAAAAAGGAGATATTCTTCTTTTTGCCGCATTTGGTGGCGGTTTCACATGGGGTAGCATGTTGATAAAATGGGATTAGTCTCCCAAAATTTTGCACTTCTTTGCCCAGGTCAAGCATCTCAAAAAATTGGGATGTGTAAAGATATTTATCAGAATGACGAGTTTGCCAGGGTTCACATCGATAAGGCCAATGATATTCTGTCATATGACATTAAAAAAATAATGTTTTCAGGTCCTGAGGATGTGTTAAAACAGACTGTACATACTCAGCCTGCAATGTTTATTTCAAGCTTTGTAATAGGTTCAATTTTGCTTTCTAGAGGGTTAAAGCCAGCCTGTGCTGCGGGTCACAGCTTAGGTGAATTTTCAGCTTTTGCTCTCGCAGGTGCATTTAATTTTGAAGATGGATTAAAGCTAGTAAAAACAAGGTCCGAAGCAATGTACGAAGTTGGCAAAAAAAATCCAGGAACTATGGCTGCAGTTATCGGCTTAAGTGATGAACAAATTCAAAATATTTGCTCAAATTATACTGATGGCATAGTTTGCGTTGCAAATTACAATTCGCCATCTCAAGTTGTTATTTCTGGCGAAACAAGCGCTATGTCTAATATTTCGTCAATACTTATTGAAAAAGGAGCAATAAAAGTTGTAAGGCTAAATGTTAGTGGAGCTTTTCATTCTCCATTAATGCGTGAGGCGAAAGATGTACTTAAAGATCATCTTTCAAGTATGAATATTGAAAATACATCTTTTCCTGTTTACACAAATCTGACATCAAAGCCTGCTTATCTAAAATCAGATATTTACGAAGCATTGCTTAACCAAATAGATAATCCTGTACTTTGGAGTAAGTCTATATCCAAAATGGTTTCAGATGGCATAAATAAAGGCG
>CAJWHU010000132.1 GCA_913041325.1 uncultured Fidelibacterota bacterium
TTTACTGAATCATCTACTCAGCCGTCTGACACAAACATCGTTGAGGCGTGGTTCATTGACGATAAAATTATCTCCAATGAATATGATCCTAAGTATTTACAAAGGCAATATATTCCTTCGTACCAAGAAAATCTTTTTGGTGATACCTTAGGTTCTACCTTTTTTACTGAATCATCTACTCAGCCGTCTGACACAAACATCGTTGAGGCGTGGTTCACTGACGATAAAATTATCTCCAATGAATATGATCCTAAATATTTACAAAGGCAATATATTCCCCCAGGGATGGATAGCAAAAAACTTGAATTACCACCTGATATGAACATCGCACAGGCTGATCCTCAAATCCCAGAATTTACTGCACCATTTATATTAGACGATCGTTACAAAATTAAATATAAAAATAAAACAAAAATGAATAAACCTAAGAGAATTATTGAAGATCCATTTGAACCAAATGAGAAAGAAGAAAACACTTGGCTTAGCTTTTTTCCTACCCAACCGGATTCAATTAGAAAAAAATTGAATTGGAATTATAAAAATGAAAAAGAACTACCTAAATTCTTGAAGCGTGAGGCTGAAAGTTTAGATTACTCATCTATCGAGAATAAGGATTACAGTTGGCGCACTCAATTGCCACAAAGCAGACCAAAATCTTTTCCCCGTAGGTACTCAGATCCAGGTTTCAGGTACTATAGCCAAGGTGGAATTAAAATTGAGGCAAATTTAAGTGGAGTTCCAATATATATTGATGGAAAATATGTTGGGGATACTCCTCTTGATAGGCCAGTTGAAGTGGAACCTGGTTGGCACCAAGTTAGTGGCTTTTCCCCAGTTTATACAAGGCTCGCATCGCAACAAGGATTACAGTTTGTGGGATATGATTCTATCGTAAAAAATAACGAAATGTATGGATCAACAACTGTATATGCTGAACCTGGAAAACTTGAAACTGTTACCTTGAAATTTAATCATATGGGTGATGCCCCCAAAAAACTTAGAGAAATTCAAGGTGGCATGTCCATGGGAATTCCAATGTTTACCTTGCTTATAGGTATCATCACTTGGGCAATGTAATAATTGTCAAGAATAGTTAGATATGAATCTTGTAGGTGAAGTTAAAAATGTAATTTTATCAAATCTTAAAAAACCTTTAGATATCAAAATTGGGATTGAAATTGAAAACATAATTTATAACGATAAAAATCAGAGAATAAAAGTAAACCGCTCCAATTCATTTTCTGCTACGGACTTGCTTAGGAATTTAAAAAACATGGGAAATTATTCACTAGAACCAGGAGGGCAAATAGAATGGGCTAGTGAGCCATACACTAATTTACATGATTTAGAGAAATCAATAAGGATGAGTTTAGAAATCCTAAAGAACATTCTAAATGAACAGAATTTAAAAATTATGCCCTTTGGATTAGACCCACATCACAGTCCAGATCAAATAGAGCTTATCGATCAAAGTAAATATAAAATTATGGATAAGAGTATGACAAGATCAGGATCGATGGGTCAATGGATGATGCGATGTACTTCCAGTATACAAGTTAATTTTGATGCTTCGACCGAGGAGGAGATGGAGGAAACAGCGTTCATTGCAGATTGTTTACATCCAATAGCAGCCTATTTATTTTCAAATAGTCCTTTTAAGAATGATAAACCGGCTCTAGACAAAAACTTGAGAAGTATCATATGGTCGAACACTGATAATGCTAGGTGTAATAATTTATTTGATCATGGAATTATCTCAAAGACTGGATTATTAGATAAATACATCGAGTTCTTTTTGAACACCCCATCCATATTTTCATTCAATAAAGAAGGAAAAACTATTCGATCAAAGCAATCTTTTGGTCAACTTATAAAAGAACAAAAAATTAAAGGGGAGGCAAAGAATAATTTGATTTTGAGTTATTTACGCCAAATTTTTACAAATGTTCGCATTAAAAATCTAGTAGAGATTAGGGGGGCTGATCGAACACCTGAAGGATATGAAATAGCTCCTGCAGCTTTTTGGACTGGGTTATTAATGGAACCATCAGTACGAGCCGACATTTCAGACACTATATCGTCATGGGGTACAAAAGACCGAATTTTGCTGTACGAAGCAGGTCTTTCATTAAACATTAATCAAATGGGACCGTGTAATAAAACCTTTGGTTGGTGGATTAATCATTTTGGTCGCTTAGCTTTAAAGGGTTTAAAGAAACGTAATCTAGGAGAAGAGAACTTATTCAGAGATTTTTTTGAATCTGTAATGAATGACGGGTCCTTTTCTTTAAGTGGTCAAAATCATGAATAAACGAATTGCCCACAATCTTACATGGGGTCCCTTATTTATAATTGGGATTTTCGCAAATATTTCAGGTATAGTTTTGTGTATGCATAAAGAGCCATGGCTTTTGAATCAGGTACCCAACGAGGCTTTGCTTCAAACTTCATTTAGTATTTTGTTTTCAGAAAAAACTAATATTGGTCTTCCTTTGTTTCTAACCATGATTTACAGATTTTTTGGTTTATGGCTAATAACGATCGGTTCAATAATCATTTGTTTTGTTTATGTCACAAGATTGGGCACAAAAGTTGCCCGAAACTCTATATATTTTATACTATCAGTCATTCTCATAGCAACCTATTACTTAATTTTTAGCTATTTACCTTCTTCTGTTCTATTGCCTATTTTACATTTTCATGCTCTTTGTTTAGTACTAAGCGTTTTCTGTTCAAAATATTTACCGGATTAAATTGTGACACATTCCTTTGTGTTAAAACTGAAACATAGGCTTAAATTATGCTACTAACTCAGTTTAAAAAATTATGAAAAGCTATATTACATCCACAATTTTTCGTAAAGGGCTTGCCTCTCTTTCGGGTTTGTTTTTGGTTACATTTCTTTTGGGGCACTTGGCAGGTAACCTGCAATTATTTATACCTGGAGTAGAAGGACAAACGCAGTTCAATAAATATGCTCTTTTTATGACAACTAATCCAGTTGTAAAGGTTTTGTCTTATATAACATATTTTGCTGTTTTACTCCATATCGCAATCACTCTATATCTTGTAGTTCAGTCCAAGAAAGCTCGTCCACTAAGATACGCAGTAACTAATAATCATGAAAACAGTACCTGGTCTTCTAGAAATATGGCTGTTCTAGGAACCGTATTAATGTTTTTTTTGATTATCCATCTTAGAAGTTTCTGGTATGAAATGCATTTTGGTGACATGCCCTATCAATATTTGGAAGATGGAACTAAAATTAAAGATTTATATTTAATTACAACTAGTGCTTTTCAAAATCCAATTTATACAATTTTTTATGTTTTTTGCATGGGGGTGTTATCCTTACATTTAAAACACGGCGTCGAGTCAGCTATTCAAACAATTGGCTTGAAAATTCCAAATTACGAAAAACTTTTCAAATATGCGGCGATGTCTATAGCACTTGCAATACCAGCAATGTTCGCTTCGATTCCAATCTATTTATTTATTACTAAGATATGATACTTGATAGCAAAATTCCAGAAGGCCCACTTGATTTAAAATGGACCAATTATAAATCAACAGTACCATTAGTTAGTCCTGCAAATAAAAGAAACCTCGAAATAATTGTAGTAGGGACTGGACTCGCTGGTGCTTCCGCTGCGGCATCTTTAGCGGAGATGGGGTATCGAGTTAAGGCGTTCTGTTTCCAAGATAGTCCAAGAAGAGCTCATTCTATTGCAGCTCAAGGCGGAATAAATGCAGCAAAAAATTATCAAAATGATGGAGATTCAGTATACAGACTGTTTTATGACACAATAAAAGGCGGTGATTACCGATCTAGAGAAGCAAATGTTTATAGATTAGCAGAAGTTAGCTCAAGTATCATTGATCAGTGTGTAGCTCAAGGTGTTCCTTTTGCAAGAGAATATGGAGGTACATTAGACAACAGATCCTTTGGTGGTGTTCAGGTGTCTCGAACCTTTTACGCTAGAGGTCAAACAGGTCAGCAGCTTTTATTAGGAGCTTACAGCGCTTTGAGTAGGCAGATTTCTAAAGGTAATATTAGGATGTATAACAGACATGAAATGGTTGACATTGTCAAAATAGATGGAAAAGCAAGAGGTGTCATTGTTAGGAATCTTTTAACAGGAGAATTCAATAGGCATTTTGGGCATGCTGTTGTACTGGCAACAGGGGGTTACGGGAATGTGTACTATTTATCTACAAATGCTATGGGTAGTAATGTAACAGCAGCTTGGAAAGCCTATAAGAATGGGGCTGCCTTCTCAAATCCCTGTTTTACTCAGATCCATCCAACTTGTATACCTGTATCAGGTGAATACCAATCAAAACTTACTTTAATGTCTGAATCTTTGCGTAATGACGGAAGAATTTGGGTCCCAAAAAAGAAAGGAGACAATCGACCTCCGAGTCAAATTC
>CAJWHU010000133.1 GCA_913041325.1 uncultured Fidelibacterota bacterium
GAAGCTATTGAGAATGTAGGTGGATATATCAACGCTTATACTTCTAGAGAAACGACCGCTTATTTTGTTCGTGTTTTGAACGAGGATGTTGAAATGGCAGCTAATATTCTGGCGGATATACTGCGAAACTCTGTTTTTGACCAGCGGGAGGTCGATGTAGAAAGAGGGGTCATACTGCAAGAAATTGGTCAAACTTTAGATACCCCAGACGATATAGTTTTTGATTGGTTGCAAGAGACGGCTTATCCAGAACAATCTTTAGGACGATCTATTCTTGGCCCAAGTGAAAACATTTCCAGGTTTTCTAGAGAAGATTTGTCTACCTTTGTTGGTGAGCACTACAGCCCCGACCGAATGATTCTTTCTGCTGCAGGTGGGGTTGACCATGAAAAGCTGTGCGTATTGGCCGAAAATGCCTTTGGTGATCTTAAAAAACCACAATCAACTTACCGGTCAAAGTCGGCAGCTTTTTCAGGAGGTGAGTTTCGAAAGGATAAAAGTCTTGAGCAAGCGCATTTTGCTTTAGCTTTTGAAAGCCCAAGTTACAAAAGTCCTGATATCTATACAGCGCAGGTTTATTCTATTGCGTTGGGTGGAGGCATGTCGTCAAGATTATTTCAACAAATCAGGGAAAAGCGCGGCCTTTGTTATTCTATTTTTGCACAGGCGGGAGCTTTTTCTGATACTGGTTTGACGACTATCTATGCAGGCACATCAGGGGAACAAATACCTGATTTATCAAAATTAACGGTTAATGAATTAAAAAGAGTGGCAACGGATCTTTCAGAAGTTGAAGTAACAAGGGCCAGATCTCAAATGAAAGCTGGTCTGCTTATGGGTTTGGAAAGTCCTTCGAGTAGAGCTGAAAGACTTGCTAGGATGATTCAAATCTGGGGTAAAGTTCCTAGTTTGGACGAGACCATCGAAAAGATTGATGCTGTAAACCTGGATAAAGTTAGAACTTATGCTGAAAATGTGGTCACTCAAGCTCAGTTTGCAATGGCGCTTTATGGCCCAATTTCCTCAGCACCATCGTTACAAGAACTGGATGCGCTTAGAGCAGCTTAATGTTTTCATTCAGGCCAAAAATTAGGATCACTACAGATCGGTTAATACTAAGACCGCCTATGCATCTTGATTTTAAGAATTGGAAAGAAGTTCGCCATTTAAGTAGAGATTTTTTAACGCCTTGGGAACCCAAGTGGGCCGAAGATCACCTAACACGTAAGTCGTTTTCAAACAGGGTTTATTGGTCTAGGCGAGCAATAAATCAAGGTACTGGGATGCCATTATTACTTTTTGATAATGAGACAGAACAATTATATGGAGCTATTACTTTAGATAATATTAGAAGAGGCCCCACCCAATGTGGGACATTAGGATATTGGATTGGCGAAGAATACGCCCGACGCGGTTTTATGACCGAAGCAATAAATGCAGTTGTTCAGTACGCGTTTATTGACCTTGATCTTAGTAGGATAGAAAGTGCCTGCTTGGCGGACAACAAGCCTTCTCGTGGCGTTCTTGAAAAATGTGGATTTAAATATGAAGGTGTTGCTCAAGCATATATACAGATCAATGGCCGCTGGAGAACACATGTTTTATATTCTGCCCTTCGCTATGACCGAAGGGGCAAAACCCATGCTGGTATTGAGTAAATAATGATTGAGGAACGCAAGTGTCTTTAAAGCCAGTCACGGAAAAATTTATCAATAAGCTGAAAAAAGATTTATCCCCTGGAGTGGTTTCAACCGTTCCAGATCAATATTTGTCAGAGCCTCGCTCGAGGTGGCGAGGGATAAGTCCAATTCTTATGTCACCTGCTAACGTGAAAGAAGTATCGACTATACTAAGTTCTGCCAATTCAGAAAATATTCCTATTATCCCTTATGGTGGAGGTACTGGCCTGGTAGGTGGCCAGATACAAGACAGGGGTCCTGCGGGAATTCTATTGTCATTAGAACGAATGAATAAGATCCGATATTTAAATTCAGAGGAAAATGTAATCACGGTAGAGGCTGGCGTCATATTGTCGGATTTAAGAAGTGCAGCTGAAAAAGAAGAAAGAGTATTTCCACTCTCTTTAGCCTCTGAAGGAACCGCTCAGATAGGTGGAAATTTAGCTACAAACGCGGGCGGTGTAAACGTCCTGAGATATGGGAGTACTAGAAGCTTATGCTTGGGACTAGAAGTAGTTTTTGCGGATGGTTCGATTTGGAATGGATTATCACGTCTTCATAAAGACAATACCGGATATGATCTCAAAAACTTAGTAATAGGTTCAGAGGGCACTTTAGGGATCATAACCGCAGCAACGATGAAGCTTTTTTCAAAGCCTAAGGATAGAAGTGTGGCTTTAATTGCGGTTGGATCTCCAAAAGATGCGCTTAGATTACTATCAGAGGCAAAAGATTATTTTGGAGAAACGATTTCAGCATTCGAATTAATTAATAAGATGGGTATACAATTTCTAAAGGAAACAGGGCTGAATTTTAAATTTCCTTTAAGTGCTATTCCAGAATGGATGGTTCTGTTGGAAATTGGACACCCGGTTCGATTTGGTACAGAAAAAAACATAAACGATTTTTTCGAAAATATTTTGAGTAGTAGTCTCGCATTAGATGGTGCTCTTGCAGAAAATATGCGCCAACAAAACGATTTATGGGCAATACGTGAGAATATACCCGAAGCAAATCGAAGGATAGGATCGGTGTCGAGCCATGATATCTCCTTACCACTGTCAGAAGTGAGCGACTTTGTAGAACAAGCTAGGATTGAAATTTCAAAGCTGGGTCAATTTAGAATAAACTGTTTCGGTCATTTAGGAGACGGTAATCTTCACTTCAATATCTTCCCAGAAAAGGGCAATAACAGAGAAATTTATAATGATATCAGACCAACAGTTAAAACAGTCATCCATGATCTAGTTCATAAGTATGGAGGTTCTGTCAGTGCAGAGCATGGAATTGGCAGATTGAAAACTAATGATCTCATAAAATATTCTGATCCCATTAAACTTAAATTTAATAATTCGATTAAAAAAGCCATGGACCCAAATGGAATATTGAACCCAGGCGTAATTTTTGAGACCAACTATTGATCAATGTAAGTAGCCAGATATCTCTTATTTGTGCTGGTTTAAATAAACTTAAGTTTGTTTGGCTTTCTTTGCTTGGCGTCTTAAGTGGGATTTATAGAGTATTGGAGCCAGTATTTTGTCATAGGTAAAAGTCGCTATTTCCCTAATAACGGGAATGTTCGTTACTATTGCTAATAATTTATACCTAGGCATAAGCGTCCAAATAGCTCTAAAGGCTGGCAGACCGTGTAGTATTTTTCCGTCTGAAATTACATGTAATCGTTTTGCAGCCTGATCTTTATTGACACCATAAACGGAGAGATCTGCTTTACCTAACTGATCAAAATAAAGTTCAATATCATTTGCTTCTGCATATTTTTGATAGTGACAAATTTCTGCATTACAAATGGGGCAGTCTTCGTTAAAAAGAATTCTCGTAGTCATAATAATTAGTTAGATTTATAAATTAAGATAGCAAGTTATCAAACTTCGATTTAATTCCACTATTTTTGATCTTTTGAAATTGTTCCCCAAAGGTCATAGTCGCTTGCTGCTGTCACATGGACTTTCAGAATATCGCCCACAGAAATCTTGTCAAAATTTTCCTCAATAAAGAGATTTCCATCAATTTCAGGGGCATCAGCTTTGGTTCGGCAGACTGCCCCCTCATCATCAATTTCATCCACAATAACTTCGATCTCGTTACCGATTTTCCGAGCAAGTTTTTCTGTAGAAATTTTTCTTGCTGTTTCCATAAAAATTTCCCACCGATGTTGTTTAGTATCTTCTGAAATTTGGTTTGCTAGTAAATTGGATCGAGCGCCGTCAACATTTTCATACTTAAAGCACCCAACACGATCCAATTGTGCTTCATCTAACCAATCAATAAGCGTGTTAAATTCGTCCTCTGTTTCGCCTGGATAGCCTACTATAAATGTTGACCGCAGTGTGATTTCAGGACAGATGGAACGCCATTTTTTTATTTCCTCCAAGGTTTCTACTGAGGCAGCAGGTCGTGCCATTCGCCTTAAAACATCTGGATGAGCGTGTTGGAAAGGAATATCAAGATAAGGTAATATCAATCCATCTGCCATCAAAGGTATGAGATCTCGAACATGTGGATATGGATAGACATAGTGCAAGCGCACCCAAGCCCCTAATGCGCCCAAATCCTCAGCTAAGTTTTTGATATGAGACCTATGACTCTGTTCGGTTTTATATTTAAGGTCTAGACCGTACGCACTTGTGTCCTGAGATATCACAAGTATTTCTTTTACTCCGTTATCAACTAATTTTGTAGCTTCTCTGATTATTGCGTGTGCTGGTCTTGACTGCAA
>CAJWHU010000134.1 GCA_913041325.1 uncultured Fidelibacterota bacterium
TCTCTCACAAAGTTCAATAAACCATGCATTTCCTTGTAAATCGACTTCATATGGAACTGGCCTTGGAAGACCGTTGACGTTTTTAACTCCACGTGTCAGCCAATCTTCATTTTTGAGAAAGTAAATTATAACCTCGGCTATACCTAATGTGGCTATCGCTAGGTAATCACTTCTTAAACCTAAAGTCAGCTTTCCTATGAGGAATGCCACAATACCAGCTAGAATCCCTCCTACAAACCATGAAAATATTATAGGCAAACCAAATCCACCCAAAAATCCAGATGCCGCCGGCTCAAACGCTTCAATTCTTTCAATGGCTGGTGATCCAACTAAATTAAACAAAATTAGTAACATTAGTATAGTGAGGGGTATTGTTAACTTTTTTATTGAGCTTGAGAGTGAGGATTTGTAGATAAATGTAACTGTTGCAGCACCCACTAATAATATAACTAGAGATAGAAAAACTCCTGATCCACCAAGCTCAATGGTCTCAGGCACTGGAGGGTATGAAATTATTACTGCAGCCAATCCTCCTAAAGCTGCGAATCCCATGACCCCAGCATTAAATATGCCAGCGTAGCCGAGCTGGATGTTGACGCCTAATGCCATAATGGCTGAGATAATACACAGATTGAAAATACCTAAAGCTACATTCCAGCTCTGAAAAAAACCTATAAACATAATTGCGATAAAAAAAGAAAAAAATATGAAAGCGCGTCTTTGAATATTTGTCATATGGTTTTTCCACTAAAAATGCCCGTAGGTTTTATAATTAAAACGATAACTAGTATTATAAAGGAAACAGCAAATTTGTAATCTGTTGATAGAAATTGCATCATGGTTGTTGGTTCTAGATTTTCAGGTAGAAGATATCCTAAAACTTTTTTATATGCGAAAGTAACAAAGAGCTCGGACAAGGCAATAATATAGCCACCAATAAACGCTCCAAGTGGGTTGCCTACACCTCCTACTATAGCAGCGGAGAATATTGGTAGTAACATTTGAAGGAATATAAATGGCTTGTAAATTTTGTCTAATCCGTACAGAACGCCAGCAAATGTAGCCAATCCACCAGCAATTATCCAAGTTAGCAACACAACTTTATTTGGGTCTATTCCGGACAATAAAGCGAGATCTTCGTTGTCCGAAAAAGCTCTCATTGATTTACCGGTTCGAGTTGAATTAAGAAAGAAAAACAAAAGCGAGCAAAGAATTATTGTCGTTAGAATTGTAATAGCCTGAGACGTTTTAAGGCCAAACCCTTCATTTAATCCTGTTAAAGTCTTAAACTCTCTTACTGTGAAAATAAAACGAACACCATCATTAAAGCTTTGGTCACTCGGCCCTATAATGAAACGAATTAGCCCAGCAGTGAAAAACATTACTCCAATTGAAGCTATAAGAAAAATTATAGGGTTTGATTTTTTTTTCCGGTAGTAGGAAAACACAAATTTTTCTATCAACATACAGTAGAGAATTGTGAAAATCATAGCTACGGGTACAAATAAAAGCGCTGTCGGCAAGAAGCCAAAAGAGATTCCGTAGCTTTGTCCCAACCACGTAAATAGTATACATACCATTGCCCCAAAAGACATTATCTCACCATGGGCAAAATTTGAAAAACGCAAAACAGCATAAATCAATGTAACGCCCAAAGCACCAAGAGCGAGCTGACTACCATATGTCAAACCAGGTAGTAAGATAAAGTTTGTTATTAAAGCTATAGCATTAAAAAAATCCATTTAGCCACCTAAGAATGCTTTTCTTACTTCTCTATTTTCTAATAGAGTAATTCCCTTATCTGTAAATTTATTTTCACCTTGTACAAGAACAAAGCCATTATCTGATATTTCAAGAGCTTGTTTAGCGTTTTGCTCAACCATAAGTATAGCTATGCCCGCCTTAGCAATATTTATTATTTTTTCAAATAGTTCTTTAACTACTATTGGAGAAACACCAGCTGTTGGCTCATCTAACATTAGGAGCTTAGGGTTCGTCATTAAAGCCCTTCCAACAGCAACCTGTTGTCTCTGTCCTCCCGATAATTCACCAACAATTTGCTTTTGTTTTTCTTCTAATATTGGAAATAAGTTAAATATTTCTTCGATGTTACTTTTTATTTTATCCAAGTTCGTAAAACCCCCAATTTCTAAATTTTCTAGAACGGTCATCGATGTAAAAACGTTATTCGTCTGAGGCACAAACCCCATTCCCTTTTTTACTCTGTCCTGAGGGCTTAAAAATGTAATATCTTCACCATCAAAAAAAACATTTCCCTGCCTTAAATCAAGCATTCCAAAAATAGCTTTCATAGCAGTCGACTTTCCTGCGCCATTAGGTCCGACTATAACAGCTATTTCTCCCTGTTTTACATTAATGGAACAGTTATTTAGGATTGTGGTTTCTCCATAGCCACCCACCATATTTTTAGCATGCAAAAACATTTAATTTAGTTCCCTAGATATGCCTCTATAACTCTTTCGTCGTTTCTAATTGAAGATACTTTTCCCTCGGTCAAAACAGATCCTTCAGTCATTACGATTACAGGATCACATAGGGATGATATAAACTCTATATCATGCTCTATCATGAAGAAAGTGTATCCCATTTCCTTGTTAAGCGTTTTGATCGACTCACCTATCTTCTTCAACAAAGTCTTGTTAACCCCAGCACCTACCTCATCTAGCAAAACAATTTTTGCATCTACCATCATTGTCCTGCCCAATTCCAATAATTTCTTTTGACCGCCTGAGAGGCTACCAGCTTTTTCGTTTGCAAGGTGATCAAGACTTAGAAACTCCATAACCTCAGTCGCTTTTTTTGAGTTCTCTTCCTCTTCAATTCTTATTTTTTTTCTTGATATCCAAGTATGAAAAATCGTTTCACCCGTCTGGTTATCGGGAACCATCATTAAATTTTCTCTTACAGTTAGATTTTCAAACTCATGTGCAATCTGAAAAGTTCTAAGAATACCTTTCTTAAACAGTTCGTCTGATCGCAAAGTAGATATATTCTCTCCTTCAAATATAATCTCTCCAAAATCTGGAGAATAAAACCCGGCAATAATATTAAATAATGTCGTTTTTCCGGCCCCATTAGGACCAATAAGTCCGGTTATAGATCCTTTGTGTATATCAAGGGTCACGTTCTCGACGGCTTTTATACCACCAAAGTGCTTTGACACATTTCTTATTTCAATCATGACAAATAGTAAATGCCTCGGTTACGTGGAACCGAGGCATTATCAAACTTATTTTTATATTATCTATAAGCTACAGTCTCGTTCTTACCGTTCTGAACTTCAATTTGAGCATAGTTACCGGCACTTTCGCCACCACCAACTAGTTCTACTGCTGAAGCTCCGACGTAGTCGATGTCTTTTCCAGCTTTAACGAGATCTAATGCTTTTCCTAACTCCCCAGGATAGATCTTTTCGCCTGGAGCGTTGGCAATCTCATCGATAGCAAATTTGTAAACTTGGCTATCTGAAGATTTTGTTGCCTCCATTGCAAGAAGCATTAGTGCGGCTGCATCATAAGATTCCATAGCAAATGGTCCATTTTTGAATCCCGCTGCTTTTGCTAGATCGCCGAAAGTAGCAGCGCCTGGGCTATCCGTTCCGGGAACGGTTCCGATAGATCCATTAAGCCCTGATCCTATATCATTAGGTAAAGACTCTCCTATCATTCCATCAGGAAGAAAGAACTGGTCGAAAGCACCAGCATCTAGGGACGCTTGGATTATTCCTTTTCCTCCAGAATTAAGGTAGCCTGCAACTATAAGTATGTCTCCCCCTGCTTGAGCTAAAGCTCCTACTTCTGCACTATAGTCACCCTTGTCATCTTCATGCGGCGCGCTTATGGTCACTGTACCACCAGCTGCCTTGTGGTTTTCTTCAATACTTGCAGCAAGGCCTTTACCATAATCGTTATTAACATAAGATATTGCAACATTTTTCATTCCTTTTTCCTGTAAAATGTCGGCAATAACTTGGCCTTGTCTAGCATCAGATGGTGCAGTTCTAAAAAACAGGTTATTGTCTTCAACTGTAGATAGAGCGGGTGAAGTCGCTGAGGGTGATACCATAACCATCCCGTTAGCCATAGCAACCTGTTGCAATATCGCGGTTGTAACGCCAGAACAGTCGGCTCCCATTATCCCGTTGACTTTATCTGAGGTGATCAATCTTTCTGCAGCGGCTGTTGCAGCAGAAGAGTCTATGCAAGTGGAATCAGCTCTGATGCCTGATACATTTCCCATAGAAAAACTACCAGATTTGTTAACTTCATCAATTGCCAGTTCAGCACCGGCAGCCATATCTGGTGTAAGACTTTCAATCGGTCCAGTAAATCCTATAATTATACCTAATTTTACGTCAGAGAAAGACGCTGTC
>CAJWHU010000135.1 GCA_913041325.1 uncultured Fidelibacterota bacterium
TCTACAAGATCTTCTCCCTCAGCACCAGCCACTTTCCTACTAAAAAATACCTTTAGATCTGAATCTAAGGTGTTAACAAACATAGAATATTCAGGACCAAAAAGTTCCATGCTGAGACGTAACCCGGCACCTACAAAACACCACGATGTGGTAGTCTCTACTACAAGTTTTTGGTTGCGATCATCTTTATATTCAATTAAGGACCGCGCAAAATCTTCCGAGGGTCTATTGATATAATCTGTTTTACCATTGCTATTTTTTTTAAGAATTTCTGCATATTCTGGTCGTTGCCATTTTAGGCAGGAAGCATAGGCATTTACGCTTATTGGAGTAAGAGACTCTCTTGTTTTTTTTGGATCGGTAAGCATAAAGCGTGCTTCTTCGACAGAATGGCACATCATATCATTAAGCACTCCTCCACCCTGAAGCTCACCCTCCCAAAACCAAGGCATGTGTGGGCCACTATGCTCTTCGGATGCTCTAGCTAGATAAGGTCTTCCAGTCGCTTTAGCTCCCCTGGACCATATAATTTCTTTTCCTCTAGTAACCGACGGTGCAAACACCTGATTTTCAAGATACCCATCAAGTAATCCCACCCTTTCAGTAAGCTCTAAAACTTTTTTTGCTTCTTTCACATTTCTTCCTAAAGGTTTTTCACAGGCGACACCTATCAATTCGCCTTTCCCGTTCTCAATTGAATTAACAATCTCTTCCATAACTTCCACTCGAGTATAGTTCGGAGCGCATATCCATAGGGCGTTAATATCTGGATGAGCAACCATTTCTGAAATGGTTTTAAATACTTTTGCTTGTCCAACTCCAATTGTTCTTGCCAGCGAGGCTGATTCTTCAGCAGATGCTTCTGTCTTAGACATTACACCTAAAACCTCACAATTTCTCACTCCAATTAAAGATTGGATGTGGAATCGGGTTATAAATCCCCCTCCAATAAAACCAATGCCTATAGATTTTTTCATAGTTATTCTCTTTCGGTTAATTCTTCTTTAAAAAACATAAAAAATAAAATAGTGGTCACAAATCCTATTAAAGAAAGTGTGTACCAAAATGAAGAAAAATTAAATATACCATTTGCTGTGTTCACAGATTGTAAAAAACCTGAAAGCCAGCCACCAATTACTGGACCTCCTCCAAGTATAATAATTCCAAATACAGTTTGTGCAGAATGCCTAACATCTTCATCAGCTAGTTTATCGACATAAATGTAAGCAGCTGCAAAGAAAAATGCATAGCAAAATCCATGGAAGGCTTGACTAATGACAATTATCCACACTGGCAAGAAATCAGAACCGAAAATAGCATATCGTAGGCAATAGGCAGAAATACCAATAGTAATCACTTTCTTAAATCCAATATTCTTCAAAAAGTATCCTAAGAAAGCCATCGTCAATATTTCAGCAAATTGGCCGATTGTCATTGCTGGACCGATTTGGCTATCGGGTATGCCTATAGAGGACAAAAAAGGACCTGTTTGTAAAAAATAAATCTGATGGATAATGCTTATCGCCAAGCTTGCAATAACCAGCGCTGTAAATGAGGAAAAACGAAATAATCCAAAAGCTTTTTTAAATGCCATTTGATCGATGGCATCCTTTTTTGGAGGAGTGCTTGGTAGCAAAAAACAAAAAGCACCATAGCAGACAGAAATAATACCTGAAAATTTTAATGCATCTGCTAGTCTACTTGTTACTTGAGGAACTTCCGTACCTACAAAAAAGGGAGGCATTAATTGAAAATTTAGATCGGTTTGCAGCCAAATCATTGGAAATGCCCAACTAGCGGAAATCCAACCCAATGTGCCCCAAACTCGAATCTTTGGAAAATCATTTTCTTGATCAGAAATATGAGCAAAAGTAATAGAATTGGATAGTGCTAGAGTAGGCATATATAAAATACTATATAATATGGAAAGTACCAGCCAGGATTGGTAATCTGTTTGGTTTGCAGTGTACCATTTTACCAGCCCGCCTGAAACAACAAGAAATGAAAGAATACGCTCTGTATTAAAATATCTATCCGCAATTTGTCCTGCGATAAAGGGAGCCAAGATTGCCCCAATGGAGCCTGCAAGTCCAAGAATCATTCCAATTTGCGATCCTGAAAATCCTAATCCCCCTTCGGAAACACCTGCTGATAAGTATCTTGCAGTTACAGGTAACCAAGCTCCCCACAAGGCGTATTGGAGGAACATCATAGCTCCCAAACGAGAATTATTATTCATTATAAAGAAGTTTAAACGATCTTTCTGTTAATAGGATCCCACTCTACTCTTCGACCGGTCAAATAGGATTCTGTGGCCATTGCGCAAGTGACTGCCTCTTCGAAAGCAACATCAACGTTACATTTTGGTTGCCTTCCTTCTCTGATACAATCCAGCCAATCTTTAATATGAAGATGAGTGGGGTCTACTCTTTTTCCATCGCGGTACGCATACAGTAACCCTTTATTAGCAAAGTATTGCGAAGTCGCTGAGGTAACGCCGTCAATTTGCTTTGAACCAGGTGAATAATTATAAATCGGATACTTGGTGTTAATGATACCTTTCTCAATTCTATCCCTGTATTGTGTTGATTCGCGATCAGCCTCCACGCTAAATCCACCAACCCCTCCAGCATTTGATTGACCTCCTAATATCATAGTAGCATCATGCCCCATAATTCTATTACCGCGAGAATTATTACTTGAAAGAGTAGCACTATAAAGCACTGTCATATCTCTATCGGGATATTCTAAAGTTACGTGCCAGACATCAGGAACATCGCGTCCATCTTTGTAAAAATATATCCCTCCAGATGCAGAAGCATATTTAGGTATTCCCATTCCCATAATTTGATTTAATTGATCATAATCATGCGAAAATAGATCACCAGAAAGCCCTGTTCCATAGTCATACCAACACCTCCACCTAAAGTAACGCTTTAATGCTTCAGAACCAAAAGGAATTTTATTAGGAGAAGGTTCTTGAAAAGTTTCCCAATCTATTGTTTTTGAATTTGCATCTTTGTGAATATTCCAAACCCAAGCACCCCATTGCGAATTTCGATTTGTGGTTAATTCTACAAGATTTATAGGACCCAATAATCCTTGATCAATGATTTCTTTTGCTTTATCATTTGCCTCTACTTGCCTGTTTTGATGCCCAAGCTGTAGAATCATACCTGTTTCTTTAACCGCATCATGAATGTCTAAAGCCTCTTGAAATGTTCTAGTTAATCCTTTCTCCACGTAAACATGTTTCCCTGCTTTTACAGCATCCACAACAATCTTCGAGTGCCAATGATCAGGAGTAGCTACTATGACTGCATCGATATCATTATTTTCAAGCATTTCACGATGATTTCTATATTTTTTTGCGAAATATTTTGGTTTTCCACCAGGACCAATTTCATTTTTTGATGCATCGATACCTAAATCTGCGTTTACATCAAATAAATCACATACACCTATTAGGGAGCAATTTAAGTCATCCTGGCTCATAAAAGTTGGATAAGCTTTGTTCAGACTATTTTCTTGGTTAGCTTTGAATGCATAGTCTGTCCATCCTTTTGTAGCAAATCCTGCGCCGCGCACTAAGTGAGACCCTCTCCCCCCATATCCAATAATACCAATATTTAAATGCTTTCCATTAGAGCGATTTTTTACTATAGATGGTGCTTGTTTTTTTTGTACAAGATCAATAAGTAGATTTTTTCTTTTTTGTTCATCTTTTTTTAACTTTAACCATAGATTTACTAGAAAAAATCCGAATACTGGGACGGTTGCTAGGGTCTTTATAAAATCACGTCGCTCTACATTTTGATCTTTGGATGATTCATTGCTCATTTAGATTATCCTTTAAAGTTTAATTTTGATTGAATTAATCTATCGAAACCTATTTTATGACTTGTTGGAAATAAGAATAAAATATACAAAGCAAAAATTTCAATTAGATTTTTATTTACAATTAGATAACTTCCTTCGCCTGGTCGAGAATACTCTAGGCCTAAAAGTGGAGGAGAAAATAAATAATACAAGGATATAAGAACCATACCTCCGATACAGGCATATCGGCTAAACAGCCCAAGCATTAGGCAAAAACCAATTATAGTTAGGCCCCAGACATTTACATAATCTGATATGGTTAATAGAATTGGGTTTGAAACTATCCATTTAGCTATTCCAGAAAAAACCCATTTTGAATCCAGAAGAAACGCAGCTGAGGACCAATATGGATTAATTAATTTAGCTACACCTTCATATAAAATGT
>CAJWHU010000136.1 GCA_913041325.1 uncultured Fidelibacterota bacterium
CCTTGGATGAGAATTTTAGTTGACTTCATTTAATTTTTCGGTGATTACGAAAACATATTGAAACGAGCTCATATTATTTGGCAGACTAACATTTATTATCTTTTCAAAACTGCTTCTACCATCATAAACACCCTCCACTCGGCCTACAGGGAGGCCACTTGGATATATATCACTAAACCCCGATGTCACTACTTTATCATCTATTTTAACACTAGCATTTTTTTGAACTTCACTAATTTGGGCCGTGTTCCCATCCAAGAAGCGCAGAATGCCAGTTGCTCCGCTCGGCAATATCCTGACACTGAGCCTAAAATTTGTATCAGTAATAAGCTGAACAATTGAGGCTCGATTGCTAGCTTCAATCGTTTTACCAATTACTCCCTTTGGTGTAAGAACTGCCTGATTGCTTTTTATACCATCAATTTTACCACCGTCAATAACGATTGATAATAGGTTGGGCTGAGTACCTTTATTAACAACTCTTGCTGGCTTTATTTTTAGCTTTGTTGCCCTCTTGAATTCAAGAAGAGAGAGTAATTCCTCATTTTCCTTATGTAAGTTAAGCATTGACTCAACCTGTAAGGATAGAGCAAGAGTTTTTTCTCTTAATAATTGATTTTCTTCTTCTAAAAATAGAAGAGATTTTCCCACTGTGATAGGAGAGGAAAGAAATGATACTAACTCAGCCGCTTTGCCTCTCATTATTCTCATCTTGGGATTTTCATCATTTAATAAGAGAAATAGCGATATAGATGTTAGAAATAAAAGTAGTATATGATCTTTATTCCTTACTATCGCAAGATAAACTGCGTACATTTCACCTCGCTAGAGAAGTACAGCTTCATATTTCTTTAGATTCTCTAAAACCATGCCCGTACCCTTGACAACAGACAGTAGGGGATCCTCAGAGACATTTACAGGCACATTTGTTCTTTCCCTTATAATCTGATCAATGCCTTTCAGTAAACTACCTCCACCAGCCAGTATTATACCACGTTCAAGTATATCAGCAGCAAGTTCAGGTGGAGTCTGTTCAAGACATCTCTTGACAGCCTCAACAATCTGGTTTACTGGATCTTTCAAGGCAAGCCGAACTTCATCAGAAGAAACTTCAATTGTTTTTGGTATACCTGAGACTAAATCTCTACCTTTCACAGCTATATCTGCAGATTTCATTTTCATAGCAGATCCAACAGTTTTTTTTATTTTTTCGCTCATACCAAGCCCAATCTCTAGTTTGTGTTCATTTCGAAACCATTGCAAGACTGCTTCGTCCATTTCATCACCAGCTATTCTTATAGTTTCTTTAGTTACTACTCCATTAAGAGATATTACAGCGATCTCAGTAGTTCCCCCTCCAATATCAACTATGATATTGCCTATAGGTTTACTTATGTCTAGGCCTATCCCTATGGCTGCTGCGACAGGCTCCTCGATAAGATACACCTCCCTAGCATTTGCTCTCTCTCCTGAATCTTTTACGGCTCTTCTCTCAACCTCTGTTACTCCTGATGGTACACAAATCACCATTCGAGGTCTTGCTAATCTATTAAGATTTATTTTTCTAATAAAACCTTGCAGCATTCCGTCAGTCATTTTAAAATCAGCAATTACGCCATCTTGAAGCGGTCTAATTGTTTCCAGCTCCCTGTGTGTTTTTCCCAACATCGCCTTAGCCTCATCTCCAACAGCAACTATTGTATCGTCATGTACGTTTCGTGTCACGATCGATGGCTCGTTGACAACAATTCCTCGACCTTTTAACCATATTAAAGTATTGGCTGTTCCAAGATCAATGGCGACATCACCGGAGATCCAATTCAAAACATTTGGAAATGAGATAGTTGACATAATTAAATAGAAATATTTAACAAATTAAAATTATGTGTAAAATATACGCCCAATAATTTTCATAAATAACCAACCATTTACTGTTTTTGCCTTTTTGCCTCTTCTAGACCAATTTTACTTAATTCATCTGCTCTTCTATTTTTCTCCCTTCCAATATGTTTTATATTCCATTTAGGTATTTTTTTTAGTTTATTTGAAGCAATCCCATGTAACTCTTTCATTCTCACATTTTTAACTTTATAAAGTCCATTTATCTGCCTAACTATTAACTCGCTATCTGCATATATAATTAGGTTTTCTACTTTCATCGAATGTGCAGCATCAAGACCTTTAATAAGAGCAAGATACTCTGCCTCATTATTAGTTTTATTATACAGTGGATCCGCAAAGCACAAAATTTCCATGTCTCTACTATGTAAGACTCCGCCTATACCCGCTGTATTTGTTTTCAAATCTGATGCACCATCAACAAAAAGCTCTGCGAAATCAAGTGAACCACTAAATTTCGATGATGAGCTCTTACCATCCATGGCACCAGCGTCAAGATTACAACTTGATTCTAAAATTTTAGTTAAAACTTCACGGTCAGATTCACTTAAATAATCGCACTCAGAGGCATTCCTAATTGCTTTAATTTGCTTTGATGAAAGTTTGAGCATTCTACTTACCGACATGTGGATTACTTCCAATTTGGCTTGGGCATTCATCCCAATAATAACACCAATTACAAATCAGCGATGGTTTGGGTTGAAAAACAGACCCTTTCTTTAGCTTACTCCTGATTTTATCAATGACATTTACAAACATTTTTTCTACTAAACTTAATGTATCTGAGTTCATCTTAGATTTTAGGATTATCTTATTTTTTTTTTGCTGAAGAAAATGCCAAATAAGCTCTACAGAATCAACTTTAATTTTTGTTTTAATAAGGCCCACTTGATAAATACCTAACTGCAAGTTGTTCGAAGCCTCTTTTTGGCTTATGATGCGCTTACCAGTTTTGTAATCATGGATTTTCCAATTACCATTATTGTCATAGTCTAATCTATCAATTACTCCTTTGATGCGATAATTGTCATCGCCAAGTAGAGAAAAATCTAACTCATACTCATTTGCGTATATGTTTTGATTAAAGGGATAATTCATTTGAAAATAGTTTGATATGCATTTCTCTCCTATTCTAAAATAAAAGCCTGAAAACTTTTTCCATTTGGGAAGGTTTTTATTTTCTCTATCTATAGGTAGTATTTGCTTATTTACTATTGCAACTCGATTGTGCCAGTGCTTATCCCACATGCTACTATAGTAGGTAATTAAGTTATCATAACTAACCATACTCTCTGCTAGTCTTTGATTATGTAAATATTCTAATGTCTTATGGACGAGCTTTCCCATAAACGCCTCAATACTCTCATCCTTTTTTTTTATCCTATCTATGTATTTATACTTGAATTGGGCTGGGCATTTCATAAATACCTGAATAGCGGAATATGAGAAATACTTTAATTTCACAATCCTAGACCTATCGATGGATTATCCAACCGGAAATCGCCAAAGCCATTTTGGTCTCTAAAAATAAATTCTTTGTTAATGCTAAAGTAACTCCAAATTATATAGATTGATGAATTGCTCATTGATGGATTAGTTCTTCTTATTTCATCTGGTGGGCCGAACATAATGTAAACCATGCCCATATCGGTTTCCCAGCCTGGCTGCCAACTACTGAAGTGCTCATTCACATAGTCAACGCGCTCATAGTATTCTTCCATCAGTTCGTTAAACTCTGTGTCTGGTGTTGGATCACGCTCCTTCCAAAAGGAGTACAAAAGATCCTCTTTTTTACCCTTATCAGCCTCCTTTAGCTCTTTTCTTTCATTATTTGTTAAAATATATTTCATTTGTTTGATAGCAGAATCAGTATTTCTAATGAAGTTTGAAGAACCTGTTTTGTATTTGGTAAAGCTAAATTTCACCTCATCTTTGTCTTTGCCTTGTATAAGCTCTATTCTAAAGTCGTTTTTTAGTGCCATGAATTTTGTTGAAGGTATAAAGATTGTTTCACTAAAATAACCTAACAAGCCATCACCTGTAAATTTTTGTATAAGTGAATCTGAAACCAAATTATTGGTAATGTATATATTCACCTGATATTTATCTTTATTAACTAGCCCTGATATATTTAAGTCAACACCTGCCCCTATTTCACGCACCCTAAAACCCTTGTTTGGAATCTTGCCATTTGCAAAACCCCAATTTCCACTCAAATCTAACAAAAAGTTAGGCTTTATTAGTTTTGGTGGATTATCCATACCATCCAGAATTATTTTCTTTTTAATTGTACCT